>CAJQGO010000184.1 GCA_905477565.1 uncultured Planctomycetota bacterium | reverse complement strand
CAAATCTGCGTACCATGCTTTTTGCCGTTCAGGTAAGGGGTTTCCCCATGCTTTGAACCGTTCTCGTAGTAATTAATCTCCGTGCCATTTAGTTTGCCTTTTATGTAGGGGCTTTCTTGGGAATTCGATCCGTCCTCGTAGCATAAAAACGCCATGCCAGTAAAAGGCTTTTCATCACCCTTAACATATCGTACACCACCACGCCCTTCTAAGTTCTGGTATGCAATCACGCGGTATACCGGAAAACGTATTCCCAAATAACTCAATGCGAGTGTGAGCAAACAAGGGATTACGATTCGTACCATGATCATTCTTTCTTTGATTTTCAAAATTGAAGTGATGCGGATTAAAATTGTCCATGATAGATCATTTTGCCTCAAACAGTAGCCATCGGCGGAAAGAGTTACAAAAAAAGTCACCGTTTTGGAAACCACTATTTTTATGGCATCGGCTGGGACCTCTTAGCCCACTACTTTTTTCGTAACACTGTTTATTTGCGGCTTGTGCCACGGCTTTTCGCAAATCATGGCTCTGACGCACCGATCTCATCTACGTGCTGCTCTGCAAGTCGAAGTGTGGGGCCGACTGGCAAACGATGTCGCGAGTAGGAATCGGTCATATCCTCAAACGCTGGCAATTCGATGTGACCGGATAGGCAACCTTCACGAAGCAACAGACTTCGCTGAACAACGATATCAGGATTGACCAGCGGTGAAAGGCCATCGAAGCTGACTGGGTCACGAAAATGATCACCGTCGGCAACCTGCGTGGACATTAGAAGAATGTAGGTCAGCCCTTCTTCGAGCTGAACAGGTTCAGGCAAACGCATATATCGAAAAGAGTTTATCAATTCACCGGAGGTGCCTGAATCGAGCTGACATCGAGCAAGCTCGACCTGTACACCTCCCGACTGCACCAGAAGTCGGATCACATGTGGACTCTTTAACGAGTGATTTTTGCCGTGGAGCGAGCGCTTCGTTGGCTGGTCACGCCCGTTGTCCATTGGTACGGATCGAGCTGCACGAACTGGTTTTTCTCGATCGTGATCATCAAACATTCCGAGGTGCGTTACCACTTTTCCTCCTGCTCGGGATCCCAACTGGAAGGTAAACCCAACTTCTCCGGTGACATCATTCCTCAAATTATGCCACCCGGGATCCTGAATCAGTGGACCGCCACTCGTACAACGCATGCGTCTGGCATGGCCGCAGTTATGAATTCTTAATAGTGTGGATGCTAATTCATCAATGGTGACAGTAGATGAAGCATCCGCATAAGGTTGTGTTTCATAAAGATCCTTCTCCAGATTGTACAAAGCAATGGGCGCCACCGCACCGCGTGAGCCCCCTGACGCCCAAGGCATTGCCAATCCTCCTTCGACGATTAGTTTGTTCTGGCCTTGCCGAATAGCTAACGCATCGTTGAGAAACGGCGGCCCCAAATGGCAGAAGAAAATGCGTGGCCGTGTATCTTTTTTTTCAGACTTGCCATGCCAATACGCAAATACATTGTGGCTGTCCTGTCCTTCATCAGGCCTTAATGAATGACCGATGATGTGAGCAAGTGTCGCATAAAGATCAGTCAAGGTCACAATGGAGCGATTAATCGTGCCTCCCTCAAGTACAGCTGGCCAGGAAACCATCAACGGCACTCGGATGCCACCTTCCCACAGCTTGGCTTTCTTGCCTCGCAGTTCCCCGCTTTCCTGATTCGGCCCCAGATTATCTCCAACATTGGGACCGTTATCACTTGTGAAAATGATGAGCGTGTTCTCGATGAGTTTATGCCCAGGCCACCGCGGATCATTTGTCGTTTTCAGTTTTTCAAGCAACTTGCCAAAGGCAACGTCATTCTCAAGCACCATGTCCTCGCGATCATCCGCAACAGACCCATCTGAGTAACGACTTTCACCCTTGATCTTTGTCCCTGCTATTTTCTCCGGAACCGCATAATCGCCGTGAGGGTTTCGTTGGAAATGATTGGCGTTGGGGACGTAGTAAAGAAAAAAAGGCTGTGCGTTATTGCTTGACTGCCGCTTCAGGAAGCTTTTGGCTTCTTGCAGGTACTGTGAACCAAGTTTGCTGAGATCCCAGTCTGGTGCCGACAGAATGTGTCCTTCGTGATTCTTCATTCCAATCAACTTCATCTGACTGCGGTCAGTGAAGGTGAAGCGGTCGTTACGAATCAGAATGCGTGGCTCTGTATCGAGAGGATCTTCGGTATTGCCGGTAACGCCATAGAATTCATCGAAACCGTGATGTGTTGGCCCATCCAATATTGGCTTCGTAAAGTCGACATCTTCAAAGAAGAAATCTTCGGCGGGCTCACCGTCTCCGTTATCAAACGCCATGCCTACGTGGTATTTACCGATGCCAGCGGTGTGATAACCGTTTGACTGTAACATCTCGGGCAACGTGGTCAGCCCCTTCTGGATCATTGGCGTGTTGGGTCCGTGAGGGAGCCAGCCCTGATACTTAAGGTACGACCGGTGGGCACAACGACCAGTGAGCAGGGAGTACCGCGTTGCACTGCACATAGAAGCAGGTGCATAGCCATCAGTGAACACAATCGCTGATTTTGTGAATCGCCTGAGGCTTGGTGTTCGTAGTGTTTTTTTGACAGGAGGACTTGCAGGAGACAACCGTACATCCAAATAGGCACTCGTATCACCAATCCCCATGTCATCAGCCATCATGATCAGGATATTGGGTTTCGTTGGCCGACCTGCGGCGTCAGCTTTAATAGACACTAAAGGGGCAACATCACCCACTGCGAAGACGAAATGATTTCCAAGTCCAAACAGCAGAAACCCCGCTGTCGCATGCAAACTCAGGATGTGAAATTTCAAAATCATGATGCGATGTGAGAGCCCATGAAATCCTTTGGTTTCTTTTGAGTCAAATTACCTGGAAGGATTTGGCCGAGTATATTTTTTCGCGATGATTGATATTGTTGCTTGGGCTCATATTTTTGTTTCGAGTCACGCTTAGTCCGTGCGAAAGCATATTGAATAGTTCTACATACATTTGATCTGTATAAAAAGAACTTCGGATAGCCCTATCGTTCCTGCGATAGAGATTCGTACACCTGCAAGGTGTCGCTGGTATTCAAACAGGGGAAAACAACAAATGCTCTATAGACACCTTCGAAATATTGCAACCGGCAGCGGTCGATTTGGCCGCTACTGCCTTATGGCACCAGCCCTTGTTTGTGCTGCTGCCTTATTTGCACGAATCGGGCGATGTGATGAAGCCGTTCCTGCCGAACCTGTGCCACAATACTACAAAGGCAACATCCACACACACAGCTTGTGGAGTGACGGCAACGACTTTCCAGAAATGATTGCTGAGTGGTATCGGACACACGGCTACAACTTCCTTGCCCTATCAGATCACAACGTTCTGAGCGAAGGTACGCGATGGATGAAGTACAGCACAATCATCGAGCGTGGTGACAATACTACTCTGAAAAAATATCAGGCGCGCTTTGGGAACGGCTGGGTAGAAACGCGTGGCACAGCTGACACGGCCAACTATGCCGTACGGCTCAAGCCGCTCAATGAATTTCGTTCACTGGTCGAAGAACGTGGTGCGTTCATCATGATTCAGGGAGAGGAAATCAGTGATCGGGTTAAAAAAAAACCTCTTCACATGAATGCCACCAACCTTCAAGAAGTCATTCCTCCTTCTGGTGGATTAACGATTCGAGAGGCGATGGAAGCTAATCTCCGCGCTGTTGAAGATCAGGCTCGTCGAACTGGACGTGAAGTGCTCGTACACCTCAACCATCCAAATTTTGGATATGGCATCACAGCAGAAGATCTCGCATTTGTTATCCGGGAACGTTTTTTCGAAGTCTACAACGGCCATCCAAGCATCAACCATCTTGGCGATGACACCCACCCCGCCGTGGAACGCCTATGGGACATTGCCAATACAATACGCCTCAGTGAACTCAATGC
>CAJQGO010000183.1 GCA_905477565.1 uncultured Planctomycetota bacterium | reverse complement strand
CTATCTTTCACGGAACGTTATGCGGCCTTTGGTCAGATCGTAGGGAGAAAGTTCAACTTTGACTTTATCTCCAGGGACGATCCGGATGAAATTCTTTCGCATTTTTCCGGCTACGTGGGCATTGACGATATGTCCACCTTCGATCTGCACCCGGAATCGGGTGTTTGCCAATGCTTGTGTCACAACGCCTTCAACTTCGAGTGCTTGTTCTTTTTCCGCCATGGGAATCCTATGGAAAACGAGTAATAGTTAGCTCGACTCTATCCTGCCCGAAGGAAAACGTCCAGTCAGGTTGCAGTCTCAGTCGTCAACGGCGACTGGAGCCGCATCTGACGCTTTCCATCGCAGATAGGCATCGAGAAAGCCATCTAGATTGCCATCCAGCACGCTTTGGAAATTTCCTACGTAATGGCCTGTTCGCTGATCCTTCACTCGTTGGTCTGGGTGAAGGAAATAATTTCGAATTTGAGAACCAAAACCGGTCTTTGGTTGTAGTTTATATTTTGCGAGTTGCTCAGCTTCACGTTTTTCTTCTTCGAGTCGTGCGAGTCGGGAACGTAACATTTTAATGGCAGTCGCTCTATTTTTGTGTTGACTACGTTCACTTTGGCATTGGACTACAATCCCGGTTGGAAAGTGGGTCAAGCGAATAGCACTTGAAGTTTTATTCACGTGCTGTCCTCCGGCGCCACTTGCCCGAAAAACATCCTCTCGAATGTCTTCATCTTTTATTTCTATGTCAGTGTCGTCATCACTTATTTCGGGCGACACATCAACGGCTGCAAAACTGGTCTGCCGTTTCCCTTCTGCATTAAATGGGCTGATCCGCACCAGTCGGTGAATGCCCATCTCGCCGCGGAGATATCCATATGCCCATGGACCTCGTATTGCAATGGTGGCATTCTGAATGCCAGCGACGTCATCGTCCTGCCTGTCGAGCAGTTCTATACTCAGTTCTCTCTTGTTAGCCCACGCCGAATACATCCGCAGCATCATCTCGGCCCAGTCGTTTGCATCCGTGCCGCCATCTCGAGCATGGATTGATACAAGTGCATCACAAGAATCATGTGGGCCACTTAGCAGAGAAGTTAATTCCAGTTGATCAACAAGGCCTTCGACTCGAGTAACTTCAGACGAGAGTTCACTTTCCAAAGAATCGTCTTCCTTGACCAGCTCTACGAGTGCTTCGAGGTCATTGGAGGCAGAGATCGATTCATCGAGTGGCTTCAGAATGGAATTCAATTGTTTCAGTTTAGCAACAGTTGCCTGCGCAGTTTCACTGTCATTCCAGAAATCAGCTTGAGACATCTGAGCCTCAAGTTTGACTGCTGATTCAGTTCGACCAGCGTAGTCAAAGAGAGTCTCGTAGCTGAAGGAGGCGGCCGCAGACTTCTTCTACACGATGAAAGAGTGATGTATCCATGCTTCTGATTGTAGAGTGAGTCATGACCTAAGAGAAAGAGCCTGGTTATTTTGCAAGCACTGTGTGCGCTCTTTTTTATCTCGCGAAGTTAAAGACGCTCAATAATGTTTCCAGGCGAACGGATAGCTATCCTGCGAATTTCGAGGGCGGCACACGCTGCGAGTACGCGAGAAGGCTCAATATTCATGTATTCAACAACCGCGTTGATAGTTGTTTTTTCAGTCTGATCTGAAGTGGCATCAATTGCAGCTAGTACATTCTGTTCAAATTCATCAAGTTGTAACTCTGCTGGTTTGTGAATATCACGCCCGTCTGAAGCCCGGACTTTTTTATGGAGTGGCCCCAACCCATCGAGAATTTCATCGATACAGGTCACAAGTGTGACGCCATCACGAATAAGGCTATGACACCCTGCTGACATCCTGCACTCGATGGGTCCAGGCAGGGCGAACACATCACGTCCCTGTTCTCCTGCCAGCCGTGCTGTTATGAGTGCACCCGAACGTTGAGAAGCTTGGATTACAATTGTGCCGAGGGAAAGCCCTGATACGATTCTGTTCCGTCTCGGGAAAGCTGCTGCGTGTGGTGGCGTTGAAGGTGGAAGTTCGCTGACTGCGGCTCCATGACTAACAACATCTTCAACTAATTGATGATGTTCGTGAGGGTAGATATTGCGTAAGCCACTCCCTAGTACCGCAATGGTTCTTCCGCCCGCATTGATCGCTCCACGGTGTGCAGCAGCATCGATACCGCGGGCCAATCCACTAACGATCGTCAAGCCAGCGTGAGCAAGGCCCTCCGCGAAAGTGTGTGCAATTCGCTGCCCGGCTTTGGTGGCGTGGCGAGCACCAACAACCGCGATTGCAAGACTATCGCAGGGATCGAGCGTCCCACGAACAAAAAGCATGTCAGGAGGATCCGGAATCTGAGAAAGAAGGTCAGGAAATACGGGGTCTGTATCCAAGACGATATCGATACCATGTTGCTGACAGTCTTCGAGAATACGAGATGCTTCGTCGTGGGTACTGCTCATTGAAATGGCAGATGCGAGACGGTGTCCAATGCCATGAATGCTTTCAAGTGACGCCACACTCTGTTGTAAAACCCTGGATGCCGAGCCAAATTGACTAATCAGACGTCGCCGGAGGATTGGGCCAAGGCCAGGTATCGCAGCGAGCCTGAGTCGATCAAACAGATGTTCATGACGAATAAGCGTCGAATTTTCCTGAAGTTGGGAATGCGACATGATACCACCCGGCGACTGAAACGTGCATATATGTACACCATACAGTTTTTTCGAAAAGATGCAAAGTTTGAATCAGACAAAATCTGAGGCACCCTTCGTGCACGGCTATTTCGCGGCTTTGAGTTCAGCCAAATGTTGCGCGGTGTCAACGAGGCGATCCCAATTCTCCTCAACATATTCCGGTGGACCGCCCATCTGCGAAACAGCAACTGCCACCTCTTCGGTCGCAACCATTTCAATCGCGTCCCATGGACAGACCTTCAAGTCATAAGGATTCGTCTTTTTTCCTGGAATATGGACGCAAACTTCACAGCCAACACAGCGTTCGATGTCAATTTCACACCAACTTTGAAGATTATGAAATTGATCGTACTGCTGCACTTTGAAAATGCAGTCAACAGGGCAGACTTCGAGACAACTCTCGCAGCCAGTGCAGTTATCAGCATTGATTACTGCCAGTTCCTTCGGAAGTTTTTTTCTTGGACCCTGTTTTGCCATATGATTTTCTATCGGAATTTGAATTAGGATTTCTGCACAATTACATTGTAGCGGTGAGAATTCCTCCGACCAAATCGAATTACTCGGGGACCAGATCCATCCGATCTGAAACGGGGGAAATGCTGGTTTTTGTCTGATTTTGCCAGTAAGTGTGGTGTTTGAGAGTGATCAGATTTCCACATGTCTTCACTTTCAGCCTGAAAAATGCCGCAGGTGAGACTCAGTCATCATCTGTACTGAATCGGGGTTCATTCCTGAGGAACTGACTCACCAGCGAAGAGCTCTTCAGCAGTCTGCCGCGCCCGAACAAGCCGCGATGTGCCGCCGTCGATGAGGACTTCGGCAGGAAAAGGTTTTGAGTTGTAATTGCTGGCCATGACGAATCCGTAGGCACCAGCAACCTCAATGACAAGAAGGTCACCGACACGAGCAGGGGGGAGGTCACGAGTCGATACGAAACCACCCTCTTCCTGAGTGAAGATGTCGCCAGATTCACAGAGTGGTCCACCAATTGCGACGGCTTCAAGCTCGTGCGGAGGTGTCGTCGATGTTGGGCAAAGGCTCATTGGGTGATACGAGCCGTACAGCACAGGTCGGGCAAGAGTATGGAAGCCTGCGTCAACCAAGAGATACTTTTTTGACCCTTGTCGCTTCATCGCTCGTACTTCGGTGACCAGAATGCCGGCCTCAGCAGTCAGGTACCGACCGGGCTCAATTTCGAGTCGAATTCGGTGACCAAAAGAATCCTCGAGACGCTTTCTGGTGGCATCCCACAACTTGAAGTATTCCGACAGGTCAGCTCGGTGTTCACCTTTCTGATAAGGGACCGGAAGTCCTCCACCTGCACTTATCGTTGTAAGGGAACGGCCAATGTCACGTGCTGTCTTCTCAAGAGATTCTGCAACCGTGGCGAGATGGTTCAAATCAGCACCGCTGCCAATATGCATGTGAAGACCAGTTACGGCAAGTCCTGCCCACTCCGCGCGTTGAAGAACATCTGGGATTGCTTCATGCCAAATACCATGTTTGGAGCCTTCTCCTCCGGTATTGGTTTTCTGGCTATGACCATGTCCGAATCCAGGATTTACTCGAAGTGTTACGTTGGCACCGGGCACGCGTTGTGCCAATTGCTCAAGCATGTCCGCGGACCCGCAATTGACATGAATGCCATGTTGAACGACAGCATCGAGGCTTTCATGGTCAAAAATGTCTGCCGTGTAAACAATTGGATCTGCCTCGGGTAAATCGTCTTGGCCCTCTGAAGAGCTTTTGGTTGAATAGCCCGCAGCGAGGGCTCTTGCGATTTCACCATGGCTTACAGCGTCCACAAGCACACCTTCGCGCCGCACAAGGTCAAGGATCGCAAGGTTTGAACACGCTTTTTGTGCAAAACGAACCGTGTCCCAATCACATAGGTCAGCACATCGCTGCCGGATTACGGACGCATCGTACGCATAGAGTGGGGTTCCGTGTGTTTTTGCCAGTTCCTGCAGGTCGATGCCAGCAAATTGTCGTCGGATACCAACAGATTCGGTTGTATTGGGGACAGTATCACTCATGGCACGGATGGTTTTGCTTTTCGGGAAGATGTCTCGTGTCTTGGTATAGGTAAAACTACCACCTAGTTTTTCAGGGAAATAAAAGTGTAGCAGTCAAATTTCTTTCTCAAGAGCTATTCTGTGTGTTCCATGAGAGAAGACCCTGTCAAAACACTTGATTTTCCCCCTGCGGCCGAGACTTCACGGCTGCCGGTGGTTTTGTCAACAAACGAGAATCACCAGGCGGGGGGGCTCAATCGTCCTCAACCACAATCGGCACGCATTCGATTGCAGACTTATCTCTTTCTGGGAACCTGCCTCACCACGTTTGCCGCTGGAACAGTCGGTTGGCAACCAGTGGTTCTTGGTCTTTATGGTGGCTTTACAAATGATCTGACAGAGCATTGGTTCCGGGGCCTGATTTACATGGTCTCGGTAATGGCGATTTTGACGGCTCATGAAGCAGGTCACTTTGTTGCAGCATCACGCCATCGAATTCCGGCAACACTTCCATTTTTCTTACCACTACCTGTGATGCTGACTGGGACACTTGGCGCCGTAATTGGCATGGAAGGATCTCGGGCAGACAGAAAACAATTGTTTGATATCGCTTTAGCTGGACCACTCGCTGGTCTTCTTGTTGCGATTCCTCTTTTTGTAATAGGGCTGGTGCTTGCTCAACCAGCAGACACGAGCCTGTTTTCGATGCCGCTGCTTGCAACATGGCTTTTACACTTAGTTCGACCGGATTTACCGATCGGCCAGGTGCTTACCCCGAATGCCTTCTTGATGGCTGGATGGGTAGGGTTTCTGGTGACTGGACTGAACATGATTCCCCTCAGCCAACTCGATGGTGGGCACATTTGCCATGCTCTTTTTGGTAGGCGTTCGTGCTGGGTGGCCCGAAGTGTCCTCCTCGGAGCAATAACCGCTATTATTTTGACTGGAGCAGATCATTGGGTTTTGATGATTGTTTTAATCACGTTTATGGGGGTCGATCACCCGCCTATTCGAAATGAATCGAAGCCGTTGGGCACTGCGAGAACAATTGTCGGCCTCGGTTCATTCGTCATTCCGGTGATTACATTCATGCCAGAGCCGCTGCTGCTGCCCGGATTCATTTTCATTCGTTGACGCCCTGCCACTCCGCTCACACAATAGACTAAGATTGATCTGGATGGAGTCAGATGCACTGGTTCCGAAGCTGCTCTATAACCGAGAGGTGATCTGTGAACTTTGTTGAACTAGAAGACCCGGCAATTTGGTCGTCAATCGCTGCGGAGCAAACTCGGCAAGCGGAAGGCCTCGAAATGATTGCAAGTGAAAACTTTACGAGCCCTGCAGTTATGCAGGCAGTCGGAAGTGTCTTAACCAATAAGTATGCCGAAGGGTATCCCGGTCGACGATATTATGGTGGTTGTGAATTTGTCGATACGGTTGAAGACCTCTCGCGTGACAGGGCAAAGCAACTTTTCGGCGCTGAGCACGTGAATGTGCAGCCACACTCTGGAAGCCAGGCAAATTCAGCAGTCTATCTCGCAGCTATCAAGCCAGGCGACACAGTGCTTGCGTTCGATTTAGCGCATGGTGGTCACCTCACTCATGGAATGCGACTGAATAGCTCAGGCATCTTGTATCGTTTTGTTCACTACGGTGTTCGGCAGGATGACCATCTTCTTGATTTCGATCAGATTGTTCGACTTGCTCGCGAACATAAGCCAAAGTTGATTGTTGCTGGAGCAAGCGCATATCCGAGAGAAATCCCGCACGAACGTTTTGCCGAGATAGCCAACGAAGTTGGAGCAAAATTATTGGTTGATATGGCACACTACGCAGGCCTTGTTGCTGCCGGTGTTCACAACAGTCCGGTGCCTCATGCAGACTTTGTGACAAGCACAACACACAAGACATTGCGAGGGCCACGTGGTGGAATTGCCATGTGCCGAGCAGAGCATGCAAAAGATCTTGACCGAGCTGTATTCCCAGGGACTCAAGGGGGTCCATTGATGCATGTTGTTGCAGGAAAGGCAATTGCCTTTGCAGAGGCGCTCAAGCCGGACTTCAAAGAATATGCAGAGCAGGTTGTTGCCAATGCTCGGGTGCTTGCTCAGTCGCTTGCGGCCGGTGGCGTGAAACTGGTGAGTGGTGGTACCGATAACCACCTCATGCTGGTTGATGTCACGCCGCTCGGTCTTGGTGGAAAATTAGCTGAAGAGGCATTGGATCGCTGTGGGATCACCTGTAATAAAAATATGATTCCATATGATGAGCGGAAGCCGGTTGATCCGTCAGGAATTCGATTGGGCACGCCTGCCCTTACCACGCGAGGAATGGGGGCTGACGAGATGGAGCAGGTGGCTGCTTGGATTCTTCAAGTCCTCAAATCACCGGAAGATTCACAGGTGATCGAGTCAACTCGCCGAGAAGTGGCCGAGTTAGCAGAACAGTACCCAGTCCCAGCGGCCAAACTGGATCAGGTTGTTACTGGATAAAATTCCAAGACGCTACCCAGCGTTCGATTTTTAAGCGTGCTGTTTGGCGTGTGTGCTCATCACGTTGGGTAAGTTTGACTGGACCCTCAAAAGTCCCTCGGCTATTCAATTTTTCGCAGATCGATGACGGAGTTTCGATGGAATGAAGGTTGAAGAAATATCTTCGCCACCGTCCGGCTTTCGGTTTCCTGCCGAATGGGAACCGCATGCTGCAACGTGGCTTGCCTGGCCTCATCGACGAGCCACTTTCCTTGGTGATTTTAACAAAGTACAGCTGGCTTTTGCCAAGCTTGTCAGGCTGCTTGCCTATTATGAACCGGTGCGTGTCATTGGCAGTGAGAATGTGCTTCGTCAGGCCTCATCCCTGCTAGAG
>CAJQGO010000182.1 GCA_905477565.1 uncultured Planctomycetota bacterium | reverse complement strand
GCTCCGGAAAATGCACATACAGGCGCGACTATCACAGCCAGCATTGGTGAACTGTCTGGAACAGCACGCGTTCGTTCAATGCCACCTCTACCATGGAAGTTCACTTTTGATGACATTGATCTAGAGCCAGACCCAAAAGGTGGGTTCCCAAAAGGTGCGCCTCCACTTCCGTGGGTTGGCATGCGATATCGAAATGTTGTGCGAGAGATCGATGGCTCAAAATCGATGGTAAAGATTACAACCATCCCAAAGGGAACTCGAAGCCAAGGATGGATTGGGCCGACCAATCTCAACAATTATTCTATCGCGGCCGACCTTCGTGCAGAGGAAACTGGAACACCGAATGCTCCGCTTGATAGTAACGGCACAAATCAGCCTCAAGGATTGACGCAACCGACTGGCAGCACTGATCTTCAAACATCTCGTTTACCCGACATGGGGCTAATTGCTCAACGTTATACGCTTGATTTGATGGGGGCGAGCCAGCAGCTTCAGGTTCGCAGTTGGCCTCCACAGGTTGCCACACACTTTTCAAAGACGGTCCCCTTTCAGTGGAAGGCTGGGACCTGGTACCGGGTAGTTTTCGAGGCCACAACACAAGGGAATGATGCCGTTCTGCGAGGCAAGGTATGGCCGCGAGGCATGCCAGAACCTGACGCCTGGACCGTTCAGGCAGTTCACAAAGATGGTAACCTGCGAGGCAGTCCCGGGTTCTTTGGAAACTCAAAAATGTCCGAGATTTATGTTGACAACGTCATGGTGGAGGCCGCTCAGTGAGATATTTGAATATCACCGTTTTCGTAGTAGCGATAGTTGTAAGTTCTTTAGCCAATCTGGCTTCGGCCAATGATTGGAACCAATGGGGCGGCTCACCTCATCGGAATAATGTGTCCGATGCTACTGGAATACCGACCGAATGGGAGCCTGGTGAGTTTGATTATGAAACCGGAACGTGGAAAGCAGATACGAGTAAAAATATTGCATGGGTAGCCGCGCTTGGGAGCCAGAGTTATGGCAATCCAGTTATCTCGGAGGGAAAAGTTTTTGTGGGCACCAATAACGGCAATGGATGGATAGAGCGATATCCAGCAAAAGTAGACCTTGGTTGCCTCATTGCTTTCGATGTTACTGACGGGACGTTCCTCTGGCAGGATTCAAGTGAAAAGCTTCCAACAGGCCGAGTACATGACTGGCCGCTCCAAGGAATCTGTTGCGCGCCTCTGGTTGAAGGTGACCGACTCTGGTATGTGAGCAGTCGTGGCGAGGTCAAATGCCTCGACACCGAGGGCTTCCGAGACGGAGAAAACGATGGTCCTTTCACTGAAGAAAGTACAGAAGCTGAAACTGAAGCAGATGTCGTGTGGGTATTAAACATGATGACCGCCCTCGGTGTGTCGCAACACAATATGTGTTCTTGCAGTGTCACAGCAGCAGGTAACCTTCTTTTTGTAAACACAAGCAATGGGGTCGATGAGGGCCATATAAATTTACCGAATCCAAACGCGCCAAGCTTTATCTGTGTTGATAAAAGAGATGGAAAAGTTTTATGGACAGACGCCTCACCGGGCCCAAATGTCCTTCATGGGCAATGGTCGAGCCCTGGATATGCTGAAGTTGATGGTGTTCCACAAGTCTTTTTTGGCGGTGGTGATGGTTGGGTCTATAGCTTTGATGCACGTGGAGACGGAAAAGGTGGTCCAAAACTCCTATGGCAGTTTGATTGCAACCCAAAGGAGTCCAAATATTCACTTGGTGGACGTGCAGACCGAAACCATATCATCGGCACACCTGTATTTCACAAAGGCCTTGTTTACATAGCGGTTGGTGAAGACCCTGAACATGGTGAAGGCGTTGGTCATCTTTGGTGTATCGACCCAACAAAACGAGGTGACACAAGCCCTGAAATTGCAATCAGCCTTGAGGACCCAGACACTCCGCTGCCCCATCGTCGCTTGCAGGCAATTAACAAGGAAAATGGGGAAGTTGCACGCCCCAACTCGAACTCAGCAGCCGTCTGGCATTACCCGGGGTTTGATGCTGATGGAAATGGCAAGCTTAGTTTTGAAGAAACAATGCACAGGACCTGTGGAACCGTTGCAATCAAAGACGGCTTACTTTTCATTGCAGACTTTAGCGGGCTTTTTCATTGCCTTGATGTCTCAACAGGAAAACCTTATTGGACATACGACATGCTGGCAGCGAGCTGGGGATCTCCTCTCATCGTTGATGGCAAAGTCTACATTGGTGATGAAGACGGAGACGTTTGCATCTTTAAACTGGCGAAGGAAATGGACCTTGTTGCAGAGATTAACATGGGTAACAGCGTGTATACGACGCCAATCATAGCGAATGGGACGCTCTATATCGCAAACCGCAGCCATCTTTTTGCTATCAAAGAAGGTGCTAAGCCTGTACAGAAAGTAGCTGACTAAGGCGGAGTCATTCGTGGAGATAAAAAGAAGTTTATGGCCAGTTGTATTGAGCGCGTTCGCTTATGGCTGGCTTGTTATAGTTGCTCCGAATGGCCTACATGCTGCCAGCCCTGACAAAACTGAGGCAAATCTACGCCAACTACTTATCGAGTCTGATCGAGTTGTCGTCCTCGGAGACTCTATCACATTCAGTGGTCGCTGGGTCTCGTATCTCACATGCTGGATGGAAACAGCAGGCACTTCTGCCCGAGTGATCGATATGGCACTCCCAAGTGAAACCGTTTCCGGTCTCTCTGAAAACGGGCATGCCGGTGGAAAATTCCCACGGCCTGATTTACACGAACGCCTGGATAGGGTTTTACGAATCAGTCGGCCTAACGTCGTGCTAGCCTGTTACGGGATGAACTGCGGCATTTACCAGCCTTTTGATACTGAACGATTTACTAAGTTTCGAGAAGGCACTATTCGCCTTCATGAAAAAGTAGAGGGCATTGGGGCCAAGATCATTCATCTCACCCCACCTGTCTACGATCAACGCCCAGACAAGCGTGGCCCTGCGGGTTTAACCGACTATGAAGATGTTCTTCAACAATACTCTGCCTGGTTGCTTTCAATGCGACAAAACGGCTGGATGGTCATAGATGTTCACGGCCCGATGAAAGACGCACTGGAACTAAATCGTGCTTCGAATCCTTCATTTGTTTTTGCTCCAGACACAGTACATCCTGGACATGAAGGGCATTGGGCAATGTGCCGAGCCATTCTGGATGACGCGGGTGTGCCCAGAACGTGGAGCACTCAAAGGGCTGAACCGCTCTTGCCTCGCGTCACACAAAGGCTCGAAATACTTCGCAACGCCTATATTTCCGCTGCCGGCCACAGTCGGCCTGGCGTTCCTCAGGGGCTTCCAATTGATGAAGCAATTACCGAAGCCAACCGACTCACAGCACTCATTCGTTCGGATCAGTAATCAGCCTTACTGTTGACCAACAAGAAGAAAATCATGCATCCACAGGTGACTTCCGAGTTGATTTGGCACTTCCAGTCCTGCCACTGAATCTTTGCTCCCCGTTGAGTTTTCATCCTTTTTTCGCCACCCAATTGCCATCCATCCGTCCTTTCGGGCTTCGAGTTGTTCCATTGGCAAAGGGCCTGCAGCAGCAAGTTGATCGGGGAGTTCCAGTGACTCAATATCAACAACCTCTTTGAAAACTTTCCCGAAACGTTTTTGAAGAATTCGCCGCAAAGAAGTTTCAGAAACGCTCAGCTTTTTATCACCACCGGGAACAAATCCTGGAGGATAAATTTGCACATCACCATCTCGAACAAGGCGAATGTTTTTGCCTCCTGCATCAATTTTGTATGCGACCCAAATATCCATTGCGGGAAATGATCTATCACCTGATGTATACCGACTACCACGAATTGTGAGCCTGAAACTTCCGTCGTTTGAATTAATTTCCACAGGCCTTTTTTTCGCAAACGTGATAGACCACGGTGGCTGATCAGGATCACTTGTCAATGATTCCGGCAATTCACCATCCCGCTCTTTTAATTGCTCTTCGACAAATTCTTGAGTGATTGTTCGGCCTGCAAGGGTAATCTCACTAGCATTGTTGACGAGTGTTTCGTGCACCCGAACTGAAAGAATTGCATCATCATCTACTTTGGGAGGATCCGTGAATGCTGCAATTTGATCACGAAGTGCTTTTCGACCAACAACAGTAAGTTTTTCATTTGTCGTGCTCATCCGAAGTAATTCAGGATACCAGCCACGAGCCTTTAAAGGTCGTCGGAACTTATGCTCGTAATCTTGTGATGCCTGACCGATTGCCTCCGCCGTCTCAGCTTCAAATTCCTGACGGACCCTCTCCTGAGCACGTCTTTCGCTAATTGCTTCAATTTTTGGTTTCATCTGAGACACCTTCTTTGACGCAACACGACGAATAAAATTCTTTCCGAATCGGCTTTTGATACCGATTCCAGTCATACGTGTTTTTGTCGAAGCAGACGCAACAGTTGGATCAGCCCACACACGCTCATCGTCGATATAAATCCGCTTCTGAGCCGATAATTCAGTTACTCCTTCAGAACAGACCGTAACCGGTCCCTTCGTACTCCGGGTATTCGCTAGATTTGTTGCCTGAAACGACAACTGTGTCACCGCCCGCTGCGAAGAGGGAAGGAAATCAAGGAGTACCAATCCACTTGTGTGACCGGTTCCGCGAACTGGTGTTCCAAGCACGACTTCATTTACAGGAGACGTGCGATCCACGACACGATTGACAGCTGATGACAGAAGACTTTCATTCACACTCATATAAAGATTTGGACGGTCAACTGCACTCCGTATCCTGGCGACAAGACCAGATGCCTGACGAGACTCCACTAATCGAGCCAAGAGAGGACCGACGCCATCAAGGGACTTCGGTGTTTTGTCCTTCGCTGCTTTCCTGACCAAGTCGCCAAGTTTCTGAATTCTTTTTGTATACGTCTCAGCAGCTTGATCATTGGTCGCCGCTACAGCGACTTCAATGGCCGCAGCAAGTGCTCGACGCACTGTGACAAATTGATACATCTCCAGCCCATTTTCACTCGCATTGAATCGCCGATAAAGCTT
>CAJQGO010000181.1 GCA_905477565.1 uncultured Planctomycetota bacterium | reverse complement strand
TGTTGGAGTGCTGATGCGTCCTTGATGTATTACATCGATACGCCGACCAAGAAGGTTTTGGCATATCCTTTTGAGAATGAAACTGGAAATCTGGGCATTCCAAAAGTCGTTATCGACACTCAATCAGCGGAAGTTGAGGGGTCGCCAGATGGCATGGCAATCGATGTTGATGGAAATCTTTGGATTGCAATGTGTCATGGAGGCGCCGTGATTCAAGTTGAGACGAAAACGGGAAAGATAGTAAACAAGATTTCTTTCCCGTGTGTTGAAACAACCGCCTGCACATTCGGTGGTGCTCATTATGACAGACTCTTTGTAACAACCGGGCTCCACAAGACCTTGAGTGAGCCTGATGCAGGAAAAGTATTTGTTGTAGATGGTCTTTCGACACATGGCCTGCCAGTGGTTCCTTATAAAGGAAGCATTTGATGGAAATGTATTTCAGATAAACCTGAGGGAGACGTAGGAGTCGTATAGCAATGAGATATATCATAGTTGTGTATACGCTGCTTTTTTTTGCCCACGCATCAACTGGCACCGCACATGAACTCACACTCGAAACGATTCCTGGACACGGGTGCTGGGTTGATCCCCGCGTGAACAAAAACCGTCTCGAAAGCTTTCGAGTCACAGCATGGTTTGAACAGCAGTTACTCGGTGACGGCCTTGCGTATCAGCGGCGGATGGCGTCATTGCATGATGCAGGACGTCAGGCTCTTCGGATCGATGTCCGAAACGTTCTGAAAGAGGCCAATCAATTGGCTGTCGAAAAGGCTGGTCCGGCTCTCAAGGCGCTCAAAGCATCCGACGTCATTCAAGACGTTACATATCATTGGATTGTGAATAGTTTTACCTGTACGACAGATAAGAATGGTGTCGAGGCAATCCAACAAATTCCCGGTGTGCGATGTCTTTTCTTTGTCGGTCCTGTCCGCAAGAGAGACATTCTTGTTGTAGAAAATGTGCAACCAGAACACGAACACGAACCAGTGCCATTTCAGTCAGATGACGTGACTCCTGCCTGGTATATCAAAGCACTCCGCGCCGATAAGGCATGGAGTACATATAACGCAACAGGGGAGGGCGTACTCAATGTCATTCATGATGGCAACTTTGTTGTCTCACCGACTATTCTTTCAACCCGATATCGGAATCATTCTGAACAAGCCAACGGACGTGATGACGACGCGAATGGTCTCATTGATGATCTGCATGGCTTTGACTTTGACCGTCAAACTGGTGATTTGCTTCGACGCGGGTCAGATGACATAAACACGATCGATAAAAAACTTTTACACGGTCATCAGTGTGCGGCCATTATTTGTGGCCGAACAGCGGGAACGCCTGCTCGACAGTTTGGTATTGCACCGGATGCTCGCTGGGCGGGTGTGCTTGCAGGTCAATGTTTCGAAGAAGCTCTCGAGTGGGCAATCGATCACGATGCCGACACGTATAGCATGAGTTTCTCACGAGCAAATCTGGGTGAGTACCGATCGCATTGGAGAAAAGCGTGTGAGCATGCTTCCCTTTGCGGTGTCCACCTTGTCTCAGGCGCTGGGAATTATGCAATGGAAGAGTCGCCTCAGTACAAGCCAGTTCCTTTGCAAATGCCCATTCCACAAGACATTCCTTTTGCCGTGTTTGCTGCTGCAGGTGTTCAACGTGATTTGTCCCGAACACCATTTTCCAGTCAGGGGCCGGTAGAGTGGAAGACGCATCACTATCAAGATGGGAAAGTGAAGAAGCCAGAGGTTGCAGCTTTTAATTCTCGGTTGCCATCCATTCAGCCCAACGGTCGTGTATTCAATCAAGCAGCAAGTGGAAATTCATTTGCTGGGCCAATGCTTTGCGGAACAATTGCACTCATGCTTTCTGTCGATCCGGATCTGCATCCATGGGAAACACGACAGATTCTTATTGATACTGCACGTGATGTTGCCGACGAGGGTTACGACTACCAAACGGGGCACGGCTTAATCGATGCAGAAAAAGCAGTCGCAGTTGTAGTTCAGAGACTGAAGAGCCGGGCGGTCGATGTGGAATAAGAGGACATATACTGCTGGTTCTTTAGTATCTGTCACGAATGGAAATGAGAGGGAATTCCAGTGCGTTTACTCTGTTACATGATGACGGCATGGATCACGTGTTGTTTTGTAGGGACAAGACAGGTCGATGCGGA
Source organism: uncultured Planctomycetota bacterium (assembly GCA_905477565.1). Taxonomy (GTDB): domain Bacteria; phylum Planctomycetota; class Planctomycetia; order Pirellulales; family UBA1268; genus UBA1268. The sequence goes on along the minus strand of CAJQGO010000181.1, from coordinate 4,437 downwards.
GCAGCCGCACATTGTTTTCCTGATAGCAGAGAGAGAGTACCAAACGGAACAGACACTCCCCGATTTCTGTAAGCAGTATGTACGTGATGGAAAGAGTAGCTTTGTCTACGCAGATCCGCATGAGCCCAATAAATTGATTGGTAGTGAGGCAGTTGATACGGCAGATCTCTTGGTTGTGAGTGTTCGCCGAAGGACATTGCCACCACAACAACTCAATAGAATTCGTCGTTATGTTGAATCCGGTAAGCCAGTCATTGGTATACGTACGGCGAGCCACGCTTTTTGTTTACGCAATAAACCGCCAGAAGCTGGCTTTGCTGCATGGCCAGAATTTGACAGCACAGTGTTTGGAGGAAACTACACCAATCATTACAAGAACTCGCTCATCGCAACGATCCAGAGAGTGAATCCATCCTCTCCCTCAGCAGAATCTCTCTTGTCTGGAATAAAAGAACTTCCATGTACCTCGGGTGGCTCGTTGTATTGTGTTTCCCCACTTCAGGAACAGGCAGAGGTCGTCCTGCAAGGCACGGTTGAAGGGCATGGCCCCGAACCTGTGGCCTGGACATTTCTTCGCACAGATGGAGGCAAGTCATTTTATACCTCGCTTGGACATGTCGATGACTTTCATGGACACGTTCTTCCGCATCTTTTATCAAATGCCATCAAGTGGTGTCTCCATGAGTGAAGCGTGTACATCCCGAGCCCTTCTTTTTTCTCTTGTAGTTTTGCTTCAGTGCTGTGCACCAGCTTTTTCTGCGCCAGAGGTTGAGTGGGTGACTGGGTGGGGAACGGAACACGAAGACCATGTTTTTGAGGGTGTCGACATAGAAGGTGGGGGTTTTTGTGTAGTCGGAAAATGTGGTGCCTCAGACTCATCAACGGCAAATGGATTTGTGATGAAAATTGATGCCACTGGAGAACAGGAATGGCTGACAGTGCTAGGGAAGCAAGGCTTCCATGACGAAGCCCGCTGTATTGTTGAAGTGCACGATGGTTTTATCGTTGGTGGAACAACGGGTATCTCTAAAAGAAGATCAAAAGCGTGTCTTTGGAAGATAAGCCAGTCCGGTGCAGTTACATGGAAGAAAATTCTGGATCATAAGAAAAATGGTGCGATTCGGGGACTCGATATTCTTGATCCAGAATCATTTGTTGCCACTGGATATGTCGCGAGTGATGAGATACGTGTTCCGTTTATTTCAGATGAGTCCACTGGCATCCTTCTTGTATCAAATCAAAGCGGTGACATCGCCTGGCAAAAGGAAATTCCCTTTTCACAGGGTGCAAAGGTCTCTTATCAGAAAGAATTTTCCACCATAACCATCTGTGGCACAGTCTGGCAGGAATATTTTGAAAGTGAACACCAGGATGCTTTCCTTGTTCAGTTTTCACGCAATGGAGAAAAACTACATCAGCATCTGTATGGAGGTGCTGATATGGAACAGTGTTTTGACTTCGAGGCATTACCCGATGGATTTGTTCTTGCTGGACACAAAGCAAGCCATGAGAGTGGGAATTGGGATGTATGGCTGGTAAGAACCGACAGCGAGGGGAATCTGCTTTGGGAGCAAACGTACGACCAGTTGTCGAATGGAACAAGTAAAAACATTTTTGATGAGTGTTATGGAGTGAAGCAGACATCTGATGGTGGGTTTGTGCTTGCCTGCGGGTCTGGTATCGAGCCAGATCGCGTTTCTGACGAAGACTCACCTGACAACCTATGGGCTGCGTGTTTGCTGAAAACTGATTCTCTTGGACAGCCATGCTGGACGTATGTGTTTCACCACCCGGAAAGTGGGCACAATGCCTGCGAATGGGTTATTCCGCATGGTGATGAGAAGTACCTGATGCTTCTTGATAGTGATCACCTCGGTGAGGCAGAACCATCGAATGTTGGATTGGTTTACGTGTCCGAAAATTAAGTGATGGTTGTCACATTACACTTGTATTGTGTAACCCCAGTATTAAGCCCGTGATGACATTTCTTGTCCTGGTGAGACACGAGATCAAAATTGTGTCAACATAGTGGGTGTACATTGCCACATGCTCCGTGACTGAAGCAGAGGAAGAGAGAACTCCATGCGTATGATGTTTCTACCTAATGATGTTATGAGCCCCAGTACGAGAAACATTTTAAGAAATCTTAGCGTCACGATTGCCGTTCTATTTTTGATTTCAGCTTCATGTAGTTTTTCATTTGCTCAGCGGCCCGGTGGGCGTCTAGGTTCTCGCGGGCGTTCAGAGGCATCTCTTTCAGAGCCATATCGTGGCATTCGTTCAGGTGGCACACTTGAAGAGGGTCTCTTTCGGATTGAGTCTACAGGTGTTTCCACGCAGCCAGTTGTTGATGCAGCAGTTACGTTTTTGAATGGGCTCAACGACGAACAACGAAATCGCACCACATTTCCTGTCGATGATATTGAGTGGCGGAGTTGGGATAACAGGCACTTTTATAAGCGACGTGGTGTTGGCTTTGACGAAATGGATGAGCAGCAGAGGAAACACGCTTTCGCACTTCTGAGCGCGAGCCTCAGTGCCAAGGGCCTTACATTGTCGAAAGACATTATGAAGCTCAATGGAACCTTGGCTGAACTTGCTGACAATTTTGATGAATACGGAGAGTGGCTCTATTGGATAACCATCATGGGAGATCCTTCATCAACAGAACCATGGGGGTGGCAGATCGACGGTCATCATCTCATCATCAATTATTTTGTTTTGGGCGATCAGGTTGTCATGTCTCCAGTTTTTATTGGGAGTGAACCAGTCCATGCAGTTTCAGGAAAATTTAAAGGAACTGTTGTGATGCAAGACGAACAGGATAAGGGCCTTGCCTTCATGAGATCACTCGACGAGCCCCAGCAAAAGAAAGCGGTTCTCAGTCAACTCAAAGAGCAGAACAATGCGGTCGCACAGGCGTATCGAGACAACATTGATCTTGAGTATGCGGGCTTGAACGCAGCGACATTATCAAATGATCAAAAGGATTTGCTTCTCGATGTTGTACATGCATATGTCGGGACAATGGATGAGGGACATGCTGCAATCAAAATGCGTGAAGTTGAAGACCATCTTGATAACACATGGTTTGCATGGGTTGGTGGAACAGCAGACGACAGCGTCTTTTATTACAGAATCCATAGCCCAGTGCTTCTTATTGAGTTTGATCACCAAAGACGGGTCGCACCGTTTCGATCAGAGAAACCGTCACGAGATCATATTCATGCGGTTCTGCGTACACCAAATGGAAATGATTATGGCAAAGATCTTTTGCGACAGCATATCGAGCAGCATCACACGACAAACTAGCGGTTGCTCCGTCACTCGTGTTAGTCATTTTTTTTGAACAAACAACTGGTTGAATGAAGTAGTGTTTGCCTTACCGTCATTCACCCGTTCGCGGCGTCTGTTTTTCTCGGTAATCATTGAGTTCTTGTACGGTGTCATGCAGACCAGGTCGGCTTAAGAGACCATCGGCAAAGAATCCTTGCTTCACTCCTGCTTTCCCAAAGCCTTTCGGTGTGTCGACGGGGTTACACCAGAAAACACCAAGTATGTAATTAGTATTAAGAGCAGCTTTCACATACTCCGCATACGCTTTCCCGGCAGCCACAGAATCCTCGGCAAGTTTCCATGCAGAAATATTCTTGTCACCATCCTGAAATCGGATGGCAAAGTCACATAAGAGGATTGGCTTGCCAGTACATCTATGAATTTCATCAAGTTTCTGTTGCGGAAATGATTCCATAAAGTAGGGCTGAATAGCTATGGCATCCACGTATGGCAGCATTTCCTCGACAATAGCAGGATTGAATGTTTGGAATGAAAAACGATCGCCAAAGATCAGATGATCGGGGTCGTACGTCCTGTTCGCTGTGCCAACGATACGAAAGTATTCGCGTGCGATGAAACGAAGAAAGGCTTCGTCCTGTGATGTGGTTCCGTCATCTTTCCATGCCTTTACAAATTCTTGGTACGCCTGTTGCCCAGGTGCATTTGCAGGGAGTGACTTTATGAAATCAACCCAGTTGTTGCCGGTCGAATTATCGAGAGGCCAGGCACCGAGGTCAGTCCAACAATAGCCAATAACGTTTTCAGGATTTTGAAGGCTCTTTTCGCAACTAGCCTTCACTTCAACCTCAAGCCGCTTTTGTTCTTCTGGATTAAAAATATCAATGAAGTGAAAGCTTCCCGCATCTCGATAGGTCGAAATAGGAACAAGATGGTTCCAGCTTTCAACGTAGGGCATGTCACCTCGCAGTTGAGGAGGACAGCCGTATCCGTAGGCGTTGAAACCAAGCCGCTTACAGGCAGTGGAAAACTCTGTGAAATCAAACGCATTGCGATTGTTGCTGGCATGTGTGATGCCATGAGCAAAGAATGGATTGCCGTGTGAGTCCACCAGCCAATCTCGACCATCAATTGTGGCAAGAC
>CAJQGO010000180.1 GCA_905477565.1 uncultured Planctomycetota bacterium | reverse complement strand
ATCGGCATCTCTGCTCACATCGACTCTGGAAAAACAACACTCTCAGAGCGAATCTTATTCTACGCTGGCCGCATTCACCGTATTCAAGAAGTAAAGGGTGACGGCGATGGGGCTACGATGGATCATATGGACCTAGAAAGAGAACGGGGCATTACCATCACCTCAGCTGCAACGAGCGTTGAATGGGATGGTCATCCTATCAATCTGATTGATACTCCAGGCCACGTGGACTTTACCGTTGAAGTTGAAAGAAGCCTGAGAGTTCTTGATGGTGCTGTTCTTGTCCTGTGTTCTGTTGGTGGTGTTCAGAGTCAGTCGATGACTGTTGACAGACAGATGAAACGCTACAAGGTTCCGAGATTGGCGTTCATCAACAAGATGGACCGGACAGGTGCGAACTTTGACCGAGTTGTACAACAACTTCGTGACAAACTCGAAGTCGATGCTATTCCAATGCAAATTCCAATCGGAAAGGAAGATAAGCTTGAAGGTGTTGTTGACCTCGTGACAATGAAAGCGATCTACTTCGATGGAGAAAACGGCGAGAATGTGCGAGAAGAGGAAATTCCCGCTGACCTGAAAGAGAAGGCCAAAGAGCAAAGGCACGCAATGCTCGAAAGCCTTACGATGTACTCTGACAGCCTGATGGAAAAACTTCTCTCAGAAGAACCCGTGAGTGATGATGAAATTCACGCTGTTGTGAAAACTGCAGTTCAGAGTCAGAGTATTACCCCAGTTTTCTGCGGGTCGGCTTATAAAAACAAAGGCGTCCAGCCTCTTCTCGACGCGGTGAACAGATATCTTCCAAGCCCATTGGACCGCACAGTCTACGCAAAGAAATGGGATAATCCTGAGGAGACGTTTGAACTCACTGCGGATGATTCAAAGCCTGCAGTTGCCATGGCGTTCAAAATTGTTGACGACGCATACGGGCAACTCACATTCATGAGAATCTATCAGGGAACTCTCGCAAAAGGTGAGGGATACTACAACCAGCGGACTCAGCAGAAACAACGATTTAGTCGTATTGTGCGAATGCATTCCGACAAACGAGAAGAAATAGATACTGCCGGTGCCGGGGATATTGTTGCGGTCATGGGTGTTGATACGGCGAGTGGTGACACGTACGCAGCTGAAAACAAATACTGCTCCCTCGAGAGCATGTTCGTTCCCGAAGCTGTAATCAAAATGGCTATTAGTCCTACGAAACGAGATGGACTTGATCGACTGAGTAAAGCCCTGCAGCGATTCACCCGCGAAGACCCTACCTTCAAGGTCGCTACTGATGATGAGACTGGGGAGACTCTTATCGCCGGAATGGGTGAATTACACCTCGACATTTATGTTGAACGGATTCGTCGAGAATACAAGGTAGACGTTGAGGTTGGTGCTCCAAAAGTAAGCTACAGGGAAGCTCCAACTCGCCCTACAGAATATGACTACAAACATAAGAAACAGACTGGTGGCTCAGGACAGTACGCTCATATCGTAGGTGATCTTGCACCGATGCCCGAAGAATCTGAGGAAAACTTTGAATTTGAAAACAAGGTAGTCGGTGGCCGAATTCCGCGCGAATACATACCGTCAGTCGAGAAGGGCTTCCGTATGTCAATGGAGAAAGGGCCCATTGCTGGTTTTCCAATCGTAGGCGTTAAAGCAACACTTGCAGACGGTTCGTATCATGACGTTGACTCTTCCGACATGGCATTTCAACTGTGCGCACGTACCGGTTTCCGAGAAGCGTTCTTGAAAACAAAGCCAGTTTTGCTCGAACCTATTATGAAACTCGAAGTTGAGGTTCCTTCTGACTTTCAGGGCGCAGTAACTGGCGAACTGAATAAACGCAGAGGACTTATTGTGTCTACAGAAACTGTTGGCAACTCATCTACAATTATTGCTGAAGTTCCTCTTGCCGAGACCTTCGGCTACTCTACTGATCTTCGTAGTGCAACTCAGGGGCAGGGTGTATTCACTATGGAATTCTTTAAGTACCGGCCGATGCCTGCAAATGTGCAGAAAGAGGTTGTAGAAGAGAGAAAGCAAGCTGAATTGGCTGCAGCAAAGTAAGAGAATTAGATCGCAGTCAGCCGAGTTGCCAAGGCGTCCCACAAATGAATTCGAGCTTCAAGAGCAAGCCGAGCAGCCTCTGATGCTTCGGCCCATTTGATTGGGTCGTTGCCACACATGGTTGCTACAATCCTTCGGCAAACCGGACCATGGTGTTCATCATCATGTTCAATGTGACGCTCAAGGTAAAACCGGAACTGGCCCCAGATTTCAGGATTGTACGTAGCAAGTTTTACAACAAACTGCCTGAACATATCCGGTATGACATCTTCCCGCCCATAGGTGAAGGCCGAAACAATTCGGTGCGAGCTGCCCGAGTTGATGATTGAAAACGATCGATTGACGAATTCTCGTGACTCTGTAGGGATCGATGGGTCAAGGAGAGCCTCGGATAGGTCTACTCCCGCCTTAATCTGTTCAATCACTCCGACCATTGGGCCCGTGGCAGCCCCTGCGACTTCCATACTTCGTAAATAGAGTTCAAAGTGGGAGGCAAAACTACCATTTGGTAGCTCGTCCGATTCTTCATCAAGAACTATCTCATTTATCAGCCGGCGTGCCTCTGCATCCGGGGTCGGAGTCCATGGAACAGTCACGCAGGACAACTGTTGCTGAACTGCTTTCAATAAACTTTGGAAGTCCCATACCGCCCAAATATGGGCTTCCATGAATGCTTTCATTCTTTCTGGACTGTTAACAAGCTTATAAATAGGGTGACGAACAAGTCTCTCTCGGGAATCACCAAGTTCAATGCGGTAGTCTGTCATATTGTGTCGAGCCACTAATTCTTTTGGGGCGGCCGTGGTATTAGCTTCTTCACAAATCGCTGCCTGCATTGAGATTGAATCTGATCCACTCATTCCGGAAGACTGCTTTCTTTTTTACATTCGATCGGTCACGTAGTATGTAATACTGTAGCGAGTATTCGAAAACCGACGAGTATCGGTGATTTGCGTCTGCCGTAACTGCTTACAGCGGAAGAAATGTTGTTTTACAACTTGTCTCAAGGATCCCATCGAGTTTATCACCGCCCACTGAAGCCGTGGCTTCACCGCTCTCACCAGCCGGCATTCTATACACAAGCTCAAATGTGGATCGTCCCCCTGCCGATAGACTTTCAATTCCGTCGAATGTAATTTCACTTCCGTCAATACGAACACGCGATGGCATTGGATTTCCAACGAGACGGGCATGGTCGGGCAATCGAACAACCAACTTGAGCGTACCAG
>CAJQGO010000179.1 GCA_905477565.1 uncultured Planctomycetota bacterium | reverse complement strand
AGTTCGTTCAGCCGTTGTTCTTCAGCGACAGTGGGCGCGGCAATCCAAACATCTTGGTCTTTTCCTACCGTATCGAGTTCATGACAGACTCGATCAAGCTGGCCAGTGAAGCGTTCGACGCTTTCAACAGCTAAATGGGCAGTTGCCTCAAGACTTGTAGGAGCAATCGCAGATAAAGTCAAAGATGGGAAGCGATATACACGAGTGAAGAATTCTTCTGACCGAAGCACTCGTTCCACCGGAAGGATAGAAGCTAGTCGTTTTCCTTCATCTGACAGTTCCTGTGGTTCAACAAGACTCCACCACGTGCAAGGAGGTACAATATCGGTGAGCCATGCTCGTCGAGTACTTTTGTTTAATGATTGCAGAGCGGTCAGGTCGATGGTCTCTAGAGTTCGAACACTTCGTTGACTCACGGTATCGAATGTCCGAAGTGAATCAATTTCATCATCATTGAGTTCAAGTCGAACAGGGCGCTCCCAGTCAGAGGCAAAAAGATCAATAATGCCACCCCGACGAGCAAAGCTGCCGGGAGAATCAAGTGTGTCGACCTGTTGCCATCCTCTGGCCGAAAGCCATTCAGCTAATTCTTGAGGGTCAACCTTGGCTCCAAGAGTGAGGTGTCGTGTGCTCTCCTCAATTTGACGCGGGTCAGCAAGTGGAGTTAGTACAGCCTGCATAGACGTGACTAAAATTCGTGGGCTTTCATCCGAGTAGTCCACTAGATGTTTGACGGTAGCCAGTCGTTGTGCTTCTGCTGGATCATTCACCTGAGTTTCGTGGCCAGTGGATGGGTCACCGATTGATTCGATAGCCGGTAGAACGTCAATGGCCAAGGAGGTAAAAAGTGTGAGGTCATCAGCAAACATGTCCGCATCCACTGCATGCGGAACAACAACAACAACGAGGCCTTGCCGCTCTTTGGCTCTCGCTGATGCAATGCCAGCGACAGCCAGACTGCTTGCCGCCCCCCAGGTTCCGCCAATTGTCCCACCATGACCCTGCTGAAGACTGGTAAGAACTTCGATAAAGCCACTATGCTCGCGCAGTCCGTCGGCAAGTTGTTGCAGTTGCCCCGAAGTTACGGGTGACAATGCGTTTTCACGGTCATTCTGAGCAGCTAACACAGTCGTATTGTAGGGGATGTTCTAAAGAAATAGTGGCTATTATAGTGCCTTAATAGCTGACCGGAGGCTTCTTTTCGTGTATCGTTGAAGTGTACGAAGTTTACCGAGTATGGCGTTCTCCCAATATGGGCGAGTATTCGCGGAGGGGCCGTGGAGTAAACTCGAGCAAAATACGTATATCTGCTTCAAAGACAACAAGAGAGGACCATGGCGATGGCAACGGCACCTGATCAGACACGAAACGAATCTCTTATCAGCGGAGCCGATGCAGTCATTGAATCACTAGTCCGCAATGGTGTCGAGGTAGTGTTTGCATATCCGGGTGGTGCGAGTATGCCCCTGCATCAATCACTTACTCGGTTTGGTGATAAACTTCGAACTATTCTACCGCGTCATGAGCAAGGTGGTGGTTTTGCAGCACAGGGATACGCCCGCACAACTGGAAAGCCTGGAGTCTGTATGGCAACGAGCGGTCCAGGTGCGCTCAATCTTGTTACGGCGATTGCTGATGCAAAACTCGATAGCATTCCATTAGTGGCCATCACTGGGCAGGTTGGTACGAGTGTGATCGGTACGGACGCATTTCAGGAAACACCAATAGTTGAAGTGTGTCGAGGCATCACCAAACATCATTATCTTGTGACCAATGCAGAGGATATTCCGCGTGTGATGAAGGAAGCATTCTTTATAGCAACGACTGGAAGACCGGGGCCTGTCCTCGTTGATCTACCGAAAGATATTCAATTGACTCATATACATCCAGATTATGAAGTCGAAATGAATTTACCTGGCTATCACCCTGAAGTTCGTCGTGCCCACTCCGAGCAGATTGCTCAGGTTGCAGCTGCGATCCGACGATCAAAAAGACCAGTGATTTATGCAGGTGGTGGAGTCATTGCGGGGGATGCTTCTGAAAACCTGAGTAAACTCGTTGAGAAGACGGGAATACCAGTCACAATGACACTGATGGGGCTTGGTGCGTTTCCTGGTGATAACCAGAGGTCGCTCGACATGCTAGGAATGCATGGCAGTGTCTACGCAAATTATGCAGTTGACGAGGCAGATTTGCTCATTGCAGTTGGTGTTCGATTTGATGATCGTGTCACAGGCAAAGTAGCAGAATTTGCTCAGCACGGATTCATTGTGCATATCGATATCGATCCATCTGAAATAAATAAGAATAAGTTAGTCCACATACCAATCGTAGCTGATGTCAATGAAGCCTTGTCGCAGTTGAATGAGGTTGTAGAGCCGCCTGAAGAGGGCTTGGACGATTGGCATGCGAAGATAGCAGGCTGGAAGGAAGAAGACCCTTTCGCCTTCGATGAGACATACCCAGGTATTCTTGCTCAAGAAGCCATTGCCGAATTATCTCGTTTGACGGCTGAGCGAAATACAGTTGTGGCTGTTGGAGTTGGCCAGCATCAGATGTGGGCAGCCCAGTTTTACAAGTTTAGGCGGCCGAGAACATGGCTCTCTTCAAGTGGCCTCGGAACAATGGGCTTTGGACTGCCGGCCGCGATGGGTGCAAAAGTAGGTTGCCCGGATGATATCGTCATTGATATCGATGGAGACGGTAGTATCCTGATGAACATTCAAGAATTCGCAACCTGCACATGCGAAAATATTCCCGTTAAGGTTCTCCTATTGAATAACCAGCATTTAGGTATGGTCGTGCAGTGGGAAGACCGCTTCTTTAAGGGGAACCGTGCTCACACATACCTTGGGCCAGTCGGAAATCCCGAGGCTTCCGGGCAGGGTGACGGAATTTCCCCGGATACCCGTTATCCAGATTTTGTAGCCATCGCACAGGGGTTTGGATGGCAGGCCGAAACCATCTCCGAGAAGAAAGATCTGGAATCTGCTTTAACGCGGTTACTGGATTCTGAAGGGCCTGCACTTCTAGATGTTCAAGTGCCTTATCAGGAACAGGTGTTGCCAATGATTCCATCGGGCATGTCTGTTCGTGAATTGATTAAGAAGTAGGCGAGTGATTCCTCACTTTAGTTTAAAAGGAGAGAATTTCTTGGGAGTGGTTTCTTTGTCAGGGTCTTCAGATTCGGGCTCAACTGCTTCAGACACAATGGATTGTGGATCAAACGCTTCAACGGCGCTTGTAAGCGATGCATCTTTTGGTTCTTCGTAGAGCTTTACTCCATACGAGCGAATGCGTTTCGCACTCTCTTCGTATTGTTCTTTATTGTTGTCGAGTTGTTGTGCGAGACGAGTCATTGAGTCAGCAAGAGTTACAAGTCGCCAACTAGATCGGACAAAGTAGGTGATTGGAAGATAATTCTTCTCTGTCTCGATGGGCATGCCCATGGCGTCATATTCCCCGCCGCCCATGCCCATATCGCTCAGTCCAGTGATTTCTTCCTCAAATTTTTTGTCCTGAATTATGCCATACGCATCTCGGAGTGATTCTTTTACAAGTTCATTTGTAGCTATCAGGATTTCATTAGTTGGCAAAGTTACGCCAGCATTAGCTGAATAAGACAGGAAGACGACACTTCGGATTCGGAGATCAATCGAGCGTTTTGAGTTTTTTAGAATTGTTATGGCACTCT
>CAJQGO010000178.1 GCA_905477565.1 uncultured Planctomycetota bacterium | reverse complement strand
TGTTATTCCACCAAGGGTGCCCATCGACCAAGCAAACGGTTTTGTATGGGGAATCGTTGTAAATAAGTTTGGCCGCCACATCCGAAGAAGTTGCCCAAAACAAAGTAGAATAATGATGATACCGATAAGCGGCTTAAAGGTGGCCTCATCAAGCCGACCCAGCAGACTCCAGCCAATGACAACCCCCACGAATGCTGGTGGGAGTAACCGGAGTACGTATCGCCAATCAACCTCCCGCCCGATGAGCCAAACTGCGCAGCAGTCTCCGACAATGAGGAGAGGCAGGAGTGCCCCGGTTGAGGCTTTTGCACCGAAGACATAGGCAAATACAATCACATGGACAAGGCTCACGCCAGCCAATCCACTTTTTGAGATGCCAACGCCCGTTGCTCCCAGCACAAGCAAAAACCATGAGAATGGAGAAAGTTCTGGCATGAAATATAGTTTTGTAATTGTGTGCTGGAAAGAAAGCTGACTAAGATTGAGGCTTAGTGTGCCTCACGGCGAATCTCTTACAAGTCAAAACTTTCTCTTCGGGTCTATTTCATGGTTCAACGGCTATTTCTTTCCCTATCTCAATTTTCCAGCAACGTGCGTTGGGTCCATCTGGTAGTGCTTTTTTGTTCTCTCCTCTGTGTCGCAAACACCGCAAAGTGTGCAGAAGTAGAGAGAGCCGATGTGGATGTTGTTCCAACCAGTGAAGAACTTCGACTTCAGTTGCGGCCACTCACGGAGGAAGAACTTAAGAAAGAGGCAGACGCGTGGCAGGTCCGCGTGCAAAAAAAAGTTGCTGAAGTAAGCCAACTTCAACTGGATAAAAAGACGGGTTCAGCCAACAAAGAGATTGTCGGTCTTCAGGAAGAACAGGATAAGTTACTGAATAGATTTCGTGTGGTGCTGGATGAGTGGGAGCGAAAAGGCGGAGATCCAAAGAAGTACCGAGCCTACGCATCTGCCGTTAGTGGGTTGGAATTTGATTTTTATAATCTGCAAGCAACATTTATGGTTCTGAAAAACTGGGTGATGTCACCCCAAGGGGGGCTTCGATGGGTTGGGCGTCTCTTTATGTTTGGGTCTATTCTTTTTGCCTCCTGGATGTTGTCTCGCGTACTCAGTAGGATTTCCGGTGAGGCCCTTTCACGAGTCGAGGGTGCATCGTCACTCTTACGAACATTTCTGGTCAATTTTGTGCGACAGGCGATTCTGGTTCTCGGGTTTGTAGTGTCCCTTTCTGCGTTAGGTATTAATACAAGTCCAATACTGGCGCTCATCGGAGGTGCCGCTTTCGTTATTGGACTTGCCCTTCAGGGGACTCTTTCTAACTTTGCCCAAGGGCTCCTGATTCTTGCATATCGACCATTTGATGTGGGTGATGTTATTGACGCCGGCGGGGTAAGTGGGATTGTGGACTCAATGAATATGTTATCTACGACAATTCGGACGTTTGACAACAAGAAGATGATTGTTCCAAACGGAAAAATTGGTGGTGATACGATTACGAACGCAACGGCGAGTAGTACACGAAGAATCGACATGACGTTTGGAATTGGCTACGGTGATGATGTTGCCAAGGCTCAGGAAATTCTAGAACGAATTATCAATCAACACTCACTTGTATTGAAGGATCCTGCTCCGCTCATCAAGATGAATGAACTTGGTGAATCTGCAATTAATTTCATAGCCCGTCCGTGGGCCAAGACCGGAGATTATTGGACAGTATTTTGGGAAGTAACGGCGGCGGTTAAGGAAGATTTTGACTCGGCAGGTATATCATTTCCCTATCCACAGCATGATGTTCACCTCTATCAAGCTCAGGATAAGTGATCTGAGAGGACATCGCTGTATGAGATGCCACGAATGGCTTGAAGGTTTCGCAGGACAGGATCCGGTGGCTTGAATGACGCCATTTGAAATTGGATTAATTCTTGCAGGCTCTTTTTTTGGTGGCTTCGTCAATGCCATTGCGGGTGGTGGTGGACTCGTTTCACTTCCTGTTATGCTCGGTGTCTTTCCCGAGGCGTCGCTCCCTAGTATTTTCGGTACGACAAAGTCGGCAATGGTGTGGGGAACAGCGTGGGCGGCACGATCATACGCGGCCCACGTCAATGTGTCGTGGATGCGACTTTTACCAGCACTCATTATGGCCGTGCTTGGTGGGTTTCTGGGTGCGTGGCTTTTAACGTACTTTGAGTCAGAGTGGCTACGAAAGGTACTACCCGTGCTGCTGGCCTTTGTGTTTTGGTACACCTTGGCAAGTCGGCATTTCGGGCGTGACCACGTCCCCACCTATCAACCTCGGCATGAGGCTGCCTTTGCTGGTGTGATTGCTTTTTGCTTGGGCCTTTATGACGGTTTCTTCGGACCAGGGACAGGTAGTTTCTTTGTCTTCTTTTTTGTGAGGTTTCTGGGGTACGACTTTCTCCATGCATCAGCCTCGTCAAAGGCTCTCAACGCGGCGACGAATGCTGCAGCAATTTGTGTGTTTGCATCAAGCGGAGTCGTCTGGTGGTCACTAGTCATTCCAATGGCGCTTGTGAATATTGTAGGGGCCGGTTTAGGAACAGCGGTTGCCTTTCGACGAGGGAGTGGATTCGTCCGCAATATATTTCTCATCGTAATAGCCGTCCTCATTCTGAAGACGGCCATTGACGCGTACTGGTTGTGATCCGCACTCGGATGGTTAACCGGATTTGGCAACTTGTCTGAAAAGACAGAAATCTCTATAGAAAATCTCAGACTGACCGCCGGATGTGGAGAACAGTTTTAGCATCGGCCGAAGTGTCCCTCGAAGCCGGTAGAGACTCCAAAGAGAGATCAGACTTCCCAATTCAAGTCGAATTGTATTTCCTGCCGCAATAATCGTGACCGAACGACCTTGAAGTTGCCCATTGAGGTGGCCGGTCAAAACTACTTTGGGTCATTGCTGGTGTCCCGTGTCTTGATTTTGATGCACCCATCGAGAATCCACTCTGCATGTTGTGCACTTTCCGTCGTGTCACTCGGAATTTTAACATGAAGGTTTTCGAATTCGTAAGAGATTTCCGCTTGTCGGCCGGTAAGTCTGTCGTAGAGTCCAATTGCCAAATCAGGCCATGAAATGGGTTGCGAATCAGCCATTCGTTACTCCTTAGATGAGGGTGGCTAGAAAAAAACAGTTCACAGGATTACTGTAGTCGGCAAGGTGGAAGAAACAAGTTGTGCCCGCAGTATTTCCGTGATCGTGTGGGTTGCTGATGAGTAATTGACGACTGAGTACCTAATAAAAAGATGGGAAAATTAAATGTTACCGAAGAGTTTTATTCTGAGCGGATTGGTCTCATTGATGTGTGTTGGATCGTTGCAGGCAGCCGAGAAGGTCAGCAGTGAAGGAACAGATCCGACAGAACTGTCAACCAAGGCCTGGGTCGCGCTGAAAGCCGGTGAACACGAACAGGTGTCAGAACTCACAACACAGTGCTTTAAGGAATTTGGTGATGAGGCCGTAAGGCAGCAGAAGGAATCAGGGGAAGAAATTTCAAAAGAGAATGCTTCCTCTTTCCCAGAACTCAACTCAGTTGGAACATGCCTTTTTATTCTTGCTGAATCATTATCACAGCAGGGAAACGCCGAGAAAAGTCAGGCCATATTGAAAAAATTGATCAATGACTTTCCAGAATGTCATTGTGCAAATAAACAAGGCTACTACTGGAAGCCGGCACTGGCAGCTGAGAAGCGACTCGCCGAAGCAACAAAGAAGTCAGGCTAGCACGTTGCGACTGCTTCCGTGACTGCTTTTACGGCTTTATGAATGTCGGCGTCTGTGTGCTCGCAGGTAATGAAAAATCGAATGCGAGCAGCAGATTCCCGAACAGCAGGGTACAAAATTGGACGGGCATTTATGCCCATTTCTAAAAGTCGTTGAGAAACGGCAAGAGCTTTCTGTGAACTGCCAACAATAATCGGAATTACCGGAGTGTTCAGGCTTGGGCCGGTGTCGAGGCCAGCCTCTTTTGCTAGGGCAAGAAAAAGAGCTGACCTTTCGTGCAATTGTCGAACACGCCATGGTTCAGTTTGAAGGGTTTGCAGCGCAGCGAGAGCAGCGGCTGTATTTGGTGGTGAGCATGCTGTTGAGAAGACAAACGCGGGGGTCGTCAGCCCGAGATAATCGATGAGTTCGCGAGAACCAGCCAGGTAGCCTCCGCCCGATCCAAGGGATTTACTGATCGTGCCCATCCAAATATCGACACTTTTCGGGTCAATCTCGAAGAACTCGGCGATTCCGCGGCCGTTGTTTCCCATTGTTCCAAGTGAGTGCGCCTCGTCGATGTAGAGAAGCGCGTCGTGTCGTTGTTTCACCTCAACAAATCTTGGAAGATCCGGGTAATCGCCATCCATGCTGTAAACACCTTCGATTGCAATAACAGTACGCCGGTACTTATGGCGAATATCTCGAAGTAGTCCATCAAGTTGGTCAAAGTCATTGTGGCGGAAACTACGACTGGCGGCCTGCGAGGTCATTGCTCCCTCGGTGATACTTTTATGTGCCAATTCATCATAGAGAATGAGGTCTTGAGCATTAAATAAATGCCCAAATACGGATGCATTGGTACCAAACCCGCATGGAAAAACTGTTGCTCGTTCGGTTCCAATAAAGTCCGCAATAGCTTGATCGAGTGCATTGAGAAGTGTCGTATTGCCACCAACCATACGACTTGCTGTGGCCCCGCAACCAAACTGATCAATTGCTGCTTTCGCAGCGGATGTGACCGCTGGATGGCTGGTCAGGCCAAGGTAGTCAAAGCT
>CAJQGO010000177.1 GCA_905477565.1 uncultured Planctomycetota bacterium | reverse complement strand
GCGGCTGAAACGAGTGAATCTGCTTCGACATGTGTCTCACACACTGCAACGACAGCCGGCCCCCAACTACTTTGTGCAAATCCTTGTACACCCTGAAGATCAAGCCATTCAAAAAGGCGAGCCGTCGCTCCAGCATAAGGAAGCCGTGATGATGCTCGCTCAAATGGCTTCCCGGCGAGTTTCCCATACGCTGTAATAGCAGACGCAAAGTCTATGAATCTACCCGATAGAACCGCTGGGAGAATCTCCATCACGGCAAGTCGCGTAAGTTCTGCTGTAAGTTCAAATGGGACGAGCTCCAGACCTGCGAATGCCGTTCGTTCGGCATCACCGTGAAGGCCCTCGGCTTCACGCTGTACAAACAAAACAACTCTCCATGCCTCAGGAACCGCCATTCTGGAAACAAGCGGCGCGGTCACCTCACCTTGCAGTTTTCCTGACTCCAGAATGATCCCACCAGCGCCGAAACCATACACACCGACGCTCGATCGCAGCCCTCTTCCTGCAGCCTGAGCAAGGGCTGCGGCATCGTTGGCCGACATGGGCTGCATTGAATCACCCGAGCCATCAACATACAGCCGCTGCATACCCGCAGCAATTGCCAAGGCGAGCTGCGTTCCAGTACCCAGACCAATGTGCTGCCGTGGAATATCGAGCACTTCTATCGAGCAGCCCGATTGTTCGTCTAACCCCCATGCAGCCGCGCACTGTCGAGCAACACCAATTGCCCGTTCACCGACGTGGCTTGCTGCTGAAAACGCTGTCGCTCGCTTCATTCTGACCGTAATCCCACAGCCAGCCACCATCGCTCCGAGGCCTCCGAAAGAACGCCCGAACGGCTGCCCAAACGACAGCATTCCAAAGTGCAATCGCCCAGGAGTGATGACCTCAACTTCACCATGAGCGGCTTCGGTTGGGCAGTCAGATGAATCAGTTTGACGGATCATACTTTCAAATAGAATCTTCCGTGCCGACTCGAGCAAGCACGGGCTTCATTTCCCTGCAAATCCTAGCTCTTGCATCCACCCAACGTCGACCATCGCTGGTTCTGAAATCACGGGAACTGCTCGCGCCCGAGTGTTTAGCTCATGATAAAGAGCACTTTTCACGCGAACACCTCCTTCTCAAGCCGTGTGCTATTTCAATGAAATCGTTCTCGCCAAAGGACGAAGAACCTGTTCCACAACACAGCTTTCAATGACGTCTTGGGCTAACTGAGCAAGACGTTCAACCGTGTCGACATAGGTCTCTCCACCCTCCAGGCTCCCGTACTGACGGGCTGTGACATACACACTCAGCTGCTCCTCTGCAAACTCTCCCGTCCGCACCTGAAAGGCATTTGTCCGAGTTTCTGTGCTTACTCGAACCTGAGTCCGGCATTCTTCATCGACTGCAATTGTCAGCGACGGCTCGTAATTAATCAGTTTGCTTCCCGGAATATCACCAACACCTTCAAGGGCTGGCCCTGGCCCGAGTGCTTCCGCCAAGAGTGAGTTGTGGTTTCCCCGAAATGCGAAGTCAAAACCAAACAAGACATCAATCGCCTCGCAATCCAGCGGACTCATTGATAAAAGCGCGGGAGCCAGATCAAGCAAAAAACGATGTTGATCAAGTGCGTCTTCAATGGAAGCAGGATTCACGTGCCCAGAGCAAAACCGCCGGGGCTCAACAGCTACCCAACGATACCGTCCCTGCTCCTTATCTTCCTCCAACACGAAATCTCGCTTGTCACGAGCATGAAACTTCCGCATCGTTGGGAACTTTTTGCGAACACATTCAAAAAAGTGCAACACCGTTTCCCGATGCCCCGGCAACTCCATCTCAGTAGCTAGGTTGACGTTCATGTACATGTCGTCGGCTAGCGAACCATAGAGAGTCATCGGCAGGGTCTCCTAAAATATTTCATCGTCTGAACAAGCGCCCCAAAGAAAAAAAGAGTATACGCACCCGGATATTATGGTGTCAAAAAGCACAGGAGCACACCCACCATCGAAGAATCACTCATCAGACTGCGACCCTGCAATGAGCGCAATAAACTCTCGATTACTCTTAAACTTCGCTAACTGTTTGGTAAGTTGCTCCATTGCATCGACATGGTGCATTGACGAAAGCGTTCTCCTCAACATGTTGACCGAATGCAACGTGTCTGGGTCGAGTAGCTTTTCCTCACGGCGAGTACCGGACTGAGAAATATCAATCGCTGGCCACACTCTCCTGTCTGAGAGTTTTCGGTCGAGCACCAACTCCATGTTCCCTGTCCCTTTGAACTCCTGAAAAATGAGTTCGTCCATTCGGCTTCCGGTATCAACGAGGGCTGTGGCGCAGATGGTCAGCGAGCCACCCTCTTCAAAAACACGGGCTGTTGCGAAAAGTTTTTTCGGAATATCCAGAGCTTTGATATCAACGCCACCTGACATGGTTCGGCCCGTATTACCAACCCATTTATTGAATGCACGAGCCATTCGTGTGATGGAGTCCATCAAAAGAAACACATCCTTACCTGCTTCCGCCATTCGTTTACAGCGTTCAATAACAAGCTGTGAGAGACGGACATGGCTCTCGACATCGCAGTCGAGGCTGCTGGCGACTACTTCACCCTCGACGGATCGACGCATATCCGTGACTTCTTCAGGGCGTTCATCAACCAGCAACATAACTAAGGAAAGTTCTGGGTGATTTTGTGATATGGCCTGAGACACTTGCTGTAACAGGACCGTTTTTCCTGTTCGCGGAGGTGCCACAATCAATGCCCGCTGCCCCTTGCCGAGAGGAGTAAGCATGTCCATGATTCGTGTCGTCAACGGCTGCTGACCTGTTTCGAGTCGCAACCATGACTCTGGGTTGATCGGTGTGAGCTGATCAAAGGTTTTGACTTCAGCATATTTTTCTGGGGTCAGCCCCTCGATTTCTTCAATTTCTCGAACCCGTGGCCCCTGCTGCCGGCGTCCCTGCTGGACCTTTGCCTTCACAGAGACTCCTTCGCGAAGCCGAAATCGATCAATCATCGTAGCCGGAACAAAGGGGTCGGTTCGTTCACGTGAATAGTTGTTTTCTGGACTTCGCAGAAATCCATACCCATTTGGATGAAGCTCAAGCACGCCTTCGCCCGGCTCAAGTGGTACCGGCTCACCATTCTCGGAAACCTCTGGTTCGTGCTCTGGCGGCCGCATGCCTTCGCCTTCCATATCCACGGCACCTGCTCCAGCGGCTACCGGTCCGCCACCACCTCGTCGATACCTTCGGCGACGACCACCTTGACCACCTTGACCACCTTGACCACCTTGACCACCTTGGCCACCTTGGCCACCGCCATAGCCTGAA
>CAJQGO010000176.1 GCA_905477565.1 uncultured Planctomycetota bacterium | reverse complement strand
CAGCACGGTCTCGCAAGTGACCTCCCGGGCCTGAACGGGTGGGAGTTCGTACCGGGTGTCAGCTATCGCAATCTGTTGCTCTTTCGGAGCAAAGATAGTGGTCACTGCGAACTTGGAGACGATCTTCGCACAACCGCTCCGCATGATCGAGTCAATCAACACATTTCAGATGCTTTTCCACGAGGAACGGGAAGCAGATTACTCACCGAGATAATGGGACACAGCGAGACGTGGTTGAAGGGTCATCCGGTGAACAGAGCTCGTCAAAACAAAGGCCTTGGAGTCGCGACGCATGTATGGCTTTGGGGCGCTGGCCAGCGGCCGGCGTTTCAAACTTTCGAATCCTTGTACGGTGTGCAAGGAACAATGATTACCGGA
Organism: uncultured Planctomycetota bacterium; assembly: GCA_905477565.1. Lineage (GTDB taxonomy): Bacteria > Planctomycetota > Planctomycetia > Pirellulales > UBA1268 > UBA1268. Next base: position 2,501 of record CAJQGO010000176.1, on the reverse strand, counting down.
GTGGACCTTCTTCGTGGCCTGGCAGAACTGGCTGGGTGGCGTTGCCGGGAGGTAGAGGGTGCCACCGGGTATCTCGACACAGACTATGCGGCCAAAGGGCAGGCTGCTATCGACGAATTTCGGAAGTCCGACCTGGTGTGTGTTCATGTTGAAGCGCCTGATGAGGCAGGGCATGAGGGAAATCCATCAGCCAAAGTAAAGGCCCTCGAAGAGATCGACGCCAAAATTGTCTCTCCCGTTATTCGTTATTTGGAGCAGCAGGCAAGCAACGGAGAGCCATATCGCGTCCTTGTGTGTCCTGATCATCCAACATTCTGCTCAACGCGAATGCACTCTCGTGGCTTGGTTCCATTTATCATTGCTGGTTCCGGAGTGGAGGGTGTGCCGGTGGAGTCATATGACGAAAGAGCCGCTGCACGTGGACCAACTGTTCCGCAGGGCTCTACCCTGATAGGCACCCTATTCGAAGATGCCGAGGCGTAATTCAAACCCAATATTGTGAATATACGATTCAAGCTTTCTGCATAAAAAAGGACAGAGCCTTTTATGGCACGAGTTGTTCAAAAATTTGGTGGCACGAGCGTAGCCGATCCCGAGAAAATTGTGAGGGCTGCTGAGAAGGCTGCAGCGCGGCATGCAGCCGGCGATCAGGTTGTTGTTGTTGTTAGTGCAATGGGGAAGCAAACTGATCTTCTTGTGCGGCTTGCTGAGCAAATAACAGAGAGTCCGAGCGCACGTGAAATGGACATGTTGCTCTCTACGGGTGAGCAGGTAAGTGTTTCACTCTTTGCAATGGCCCTCCAAAGTATGGGTCACAAAGCCGTGAGCCTCACTGGCGGGCAGATCGGGATCCGCACCGACTCAAGTCACACAAAGGCGCGAATCCAGTCGATTTCAACAGATCATGTGCAGGGTTTACTTAAGAGTGGTGCGATCGTTATTGCAGCTGGCTTTCAGGGGTTCGACCCGGATGGAAACATTACGACGCTCGGGCGGGGAGGCTCTGATACGACGGCAGTGGCACTGGCCGCCGTTTTGAACGCAGACCGTTGTGAAATCTACACAGATGTTGACGGAATTTATACGACTGACCCGCGAGTTCATAGCGGCGCAGCACGGCTAGCCACGGTGAGCCATGATGAAATGCTTGAATTAGCCAGTTTAGGTGCTGGGGTCATGCATTCACGATCTATCGAGTTTGCCAAAAAATTTGGTGTGCCAATTCTTGTTCGTTCGAGTTTTAAAGATGGCCCTGGCACAGAAATATCGTCTGGTACAACTTGTCGACGTGCCGTGAGCGGGGTTGCGCTTGCAAGAGATGAAGCAAGAATCACAGTTGAGGATGTACCTGATCAACCAGGGGCCAGTCATCAGTTGTTTGCTGAATTGGCATCCCATGGCATCTCGGTTGACATGATCATTCAAAACGCAGGCACAGAAGGAACGGCTGACATCTCATTTACTGTGACGAGTCAAGACGTGACGTCTGCGTTAGATGTTACAAACTCCGTTGCTGAGCGCCTACGAGCAGCTGGCGTAACGCACAATCCCGATGTTGCAAAGGTTTCCATTGTTGGGATGGGCATGGTGCATGCAGAAGGGGTTGCCGCAACACTGTTTGATGCACTCGCGGCGGCGGAGATTAACGTGCATATGATCACCACAAGTGAAATCAAGGTTTCGGTGCTTGTGGATCGAAACAATGCAGAAAGAAGTGTTGAGGCTGCACACCAAGCATTCGGTTTAGACGGATTTATTGACGAAAGTTCTCCTGCTGAATCCGTGTCTGTTCAGAAGTCGGACCCACTTGAGGTGGTTAGACGATTGGAAGGTATGGAAGATCTTGCCATACAGGACTGTCAGCTCGACATGTCTCAGGCGTTGGTGACATTCCTGAATTTACCTGACACACCGGGAGTTGCAGCCGCTGTATTCGAAGAAGTGGGCCGAGCTGGTCTGAACGTCGATATGATTGTTCAGAGTTTCCCACGAAATGGAAGGGCTGAAATCTCTTTTACCGTCCCAGCGGCTGACCGCCAACGGGCACTTGCCGCTGTAAAAAACATCGCCCAGTCTCGTGGAGCAGAGACGACAGATGTTCCCGAAGTGGCAAAACTTTCTATCACAGGTGTTGGTATCAGAAGCCATGCAGGTGTGGCCGATAAACTGTTCGCGCCACTCGCTAATGCCGGCATCAATATCGACCTCATCAGTACGAGTGAAGTCCGGGTCAATGTTCTGGTTGCTGCGGAGCACGGAAAGCGTTCACTGAGTATCCTACGTACTGCCTTTGACCTCGAGTAACAAGCCGGTGGCGACGATTGAGATACGGCGGCCCAGTAGAAGGGTTACGGGCGAGTGTTACTGCCCTATGACATTCTCAAGGACCTCTTCGGCCACATAGATTGGAAGATTCGGCTCGCAGGTTATGGCGACAGCTATTGCATCAGACGGTCGGGCATCAATCTCTATGATGCCTCCGTCTTTTTCTACTCGTAGCG
>CAJQGO010000175.1 GCA_905477565.1 uncultured Planctomycetota bacterium | reverse complement strand
AGACTTTTAATCAGCCTATTCATAATCCGTCAGACACTTGATTACTCAACGGCTTTGATAAACATTTCTACAGAATCTGGGTCGGCTTTCGCGTTGACACGATCGTCTCGATGAACAACCTTGCCGTTTCGATCAATAATGAACGTCCAGCGCTTTGCCGTTGCAGTCCGTGTAAGATCAACATCAACACCGTCAATTGATTTTGTCACTGTCTTTTCCCCTCGGGAAACAGGCACTCCAAAAAGTTCCGCGATTTTCCCATCAGTGTCCGCAAGGAGCGTAAAGTTCAGTTGATGGGCTTTTTTGAAGACCTGGTGATTTTTAGCCGTATCACCACTCACCCCAACCACCTCCGCATTCAGGTTTCTAAACGACTCCATTCTGTCTCGGTAGCCACACGCCTGCGCAGTGCATCCACCTGTCATGTCTGCTGGATAGAAATACAAGACAACCATCTTCTTGCCGATATGGTCTGTGGACTTCCAGACATTCCCCTCATCATCAATCGCCTCGAAAGCTGGAACAGGCTCATTCAGGCCGATGGCAGATGCCTTAAGACCACACATCAAGATGCTCGTGAGGGAAACAATAAAAACAGCGTTTTTCATAAAAATTTCCTTGTGTTTTAGCCACCTTTATTCGCAGCTTGAATTTGTTTCATAACTTTTTTCAGATTGAACGAACCGGGTGTCTGACTTGGTGGGAATTCGACGAGGGTTTGCAAGAACTGGGCAACATACTGCTGCATGGGAACGAGGACAAACACTCGGTCGATAAACCAATCATCATACGTATTGCTACTATGCTGTGCTTTTTCGAATGGATCACGCCGCAAATTAAATAATAGTGGGACTCGCAACTCGGTAAATGGCTCTCGCCACACGCCGAACCCCTGCCCTCTGTTCTCTAGAAACACACCCTTCCACTGACCGAGTCGTAAGGCAACCACCTGCGCATCATCATTCACGTACATGAATTCTTTTCGTGGTGACTCTGATGCCTGTCCTGTAAGGTATTGAAGCTGGTTATGGCCATCAATGTAGTTGTGATACATGCGGCCATTCAGTTTCATTCCTTTCTTAAGTTTTTCTTTGATATCGGCTTCACCGGCAGCTGCTGCAAATGTCGGCAGCCAGTCTTCATGAGCCATGATTCCATTGAGTGTCACTCCAGCAGGAAACTGCTCGGGCCACCGCACAAATGCGGGTACTCGATAGGCCCCTTCCCAGTTACTGTTTTTTTCACTTCGAAAAGGTGTTGTCGCCGAATCGGGCCACGTATTGAAGTGCGGGCCGTTGTCCGTCGAATACAGAACGATAGTGTTTTCAGCAAGACCGAGCTCATCAAGGTGATCGAGGAGTTCGCCAACATGCATGTCGTGCTCAACCATGCCATCGTGATAGTTATTACCTGTTGGTCCAGCCAGACCTTCATGCTCTTTCTTTACATGTGTTCGAAAATGCATCCGAGTAGCATTCCACCAACAAAAAAAAGGCTTGCCTCCCGTCGCCTGCCTCTGCACAAAATCCTTTGCTGCTGAAACAGTTTCTTCATCGATTGTTTCCATCCGCTTTTTTGTCAGTGGCCCAGTGTTTGCAATTGTCTGCGTCCCGTCAGGATTCGCGCGACACTTGAGAACACCTCGCGGCCCATATTGCTGCTGAAAGGTTTTTCCACTCGGGAGTACAAGATCGTTCGGATAATCTCTGTTTTCTGGTTCTTCTTCTGCATTCAGGTGGTAAAGGTTTCCAAAAAACTCATCAAAGCCATTATTCGTTGGAAGATGTTCATCTCTATCTCCAAAATGATTTTTTCCAAACTGCCCTGTTGCGTATCCCTGCGCTTTCAAAACGGTGGCTATCGTCACATCACTTGTCTGCCATCCTTCTTTGGCTCCGGGCAGACCAACCTTCGTCATGCCCGTTCGAAGCGGAACATTGCCACCCATAAATGCCGCCCGGCCAGCCGTGCAACTTTGTTGCCCGTAGTAATCAGTAAATGCAATTCCCTCACGTGCAATGCGATCAATGTTTGGAGTTTCATAACCCATCATTCCACGATTGTTATGACTGATATTCCACATTCCAATATCATCGCCCCAGATAACAAGGATATTGGGCTGCTCGTTCGCGCAAGTCTCGCGTCTACACATAAAGACAACCCCAAGGATTGCCATAGAAATGAAAACCACATGGCGGACAGGATGCATGGTTTCCTCTTCTTCTGTTTAGTGACGAAAAAATTTAGCACGTTTACGCATCTGTCTGCTGATTATACCGACTTCTTTCGTTGCGTGAGGCATTCCAGGCCGATTCATTACTGCCTCTTTGACCACGTAGAGAACCAGCTCTTTGCAGACAACACCCTGCTGCGCCGCGAGAAACATGTACGTCCCAAAGCCGATGTGAGAAAGAGCCCCAAAAGACATGACTTGAAACATCTTGAGAACCTCCTCAGGACACCACCCTAGCGCAGGGGCTCTACGAAGGCATTTTTGCCTGTTTTGCCCTGAAATATAAACGGAATATGACGGATCTGGAGAAGATATTAAGATTTTGGTGGGTCAGACATAGATGTATAAGTAGTAAGGGGTCCGTAGTTATTTCGTCCTGTGTCCAGAACGGTGTTCCTGAAGAGACAAAAAAATGAATCAGCGTTACTTCCACTTCAGTTCTTTGCTCGTTGCAGTGGCGTCCTGCCTTCTGTCGCCGCTGGCATGCGTAGCAGACGAAACTCATGTTTCACGAATTGATGATCGCTTTTCCTCTGCAGCCGAGAGCGACTCAGAATCTCCCGACTTTCGCAGACATGTCGTGCCGCTGATGGGTCGACTTGGCTGTAATGGAAGAGCATGCCATGGCTCTTTTCAGGGCCAAGGTGATTTCAGGCTTTCACTCTTTGGCTATGACTTTAAAGCAGACCACGAGAACCTCCTGCAAGGTGACGATCCTCGTGTCAATATAGAAGACCTTGAAGCCAGCCTCTTCCTCCAGAAACCTCTTGAGCAGGTTGA
>CAJQGO010000174.1 GCA_905477565.1 uncultured Planctomycetota bacterium | reverse complement strand
CTACCAGATTTAATTTTTAAAAAAACCCCCCGGAAAAGTTTGACATCGGGTTTCTGTGTGCAATTTTTGAGGGAAGCTACGGGCGCCTTCGTCGCTTCACTGTCGATCAAAGGATTCGGCAGTTTTTCTCCCTATTCAAGTGTCAAGGAGGCTCACCCATGAGTCGTGCGTTTTACTTAGGCGGTCTGTCGGCCGCACTTTTATTGTGTCTAGGTTCTTTTGCCGAAGCCGGTCTTTTCGGCCATCACCACCATGGTCGAGCCGGTTGCTGTGAGCCAGCTTGTGGTTGTGAGCCAACTTGTGGTTGTGAGCCTACTTGTGGTTGCGAGCCAGTTTGCGAACCAGCTTGTGGTTGTGAGCCAACTTGTGGTTGTGAGCCAAGTTGTGGTTGTGAGCCAGCTTGCTGTGATTCCGGTTGCTGCAGCAAGAAGCGATGCTGCAAGCTCGGTACATGGCTTCGAAGCCTTCACGAAGCGAAGATGGCCCGACGAGCGCAACGTCGCTGCTGTGAGCCAGCTTGTGGATGTGAGCCAGCTTGTGGATGTGAGCCAACTTGTGGATGTGAGCCAACTTGCGGATGTGAGCCAGCTTGCGAGCCAACTTGCGGATGCGAGCCAACCTGTGGTTGCGAGCCATCTTGCGGTATCTAAAACAGCGTGACTTCTAAACTGTTCCCCGATAGTTTAGAGACTATGCCACATCGACCCGGCCGGATATCATCCGGCCGGGTTTTTTTGTGAGCATGCTTTTTTCGTGAAGTCGATCCCTTTAAGAATCACCGAGATATCACAGCTTTTGCTGCTCGACTCGTATCTCCTGCACGTCAAATGGTCTACTCGTGTTCAGCCAGCCATCTTTCGGCATCAAGAGCCGCCATACACCCCGTACCAGCTGCAGAAATAGCCTGTCGATAATAGTCATCAGCTACATCACCAGCTGCGAAGACGCCCTCAATATTCGTCGATGTGCGGAAATGGTTTTGCCAAACAACATATTTCTTGGGGGTAAGTTCCAACTGCCCATTGAGAAATGCCGTGTTCGGCGTATGGCCAATTGCAAGAAACACACCGGCTGCGCTTAATGTGGTTTCTTCACCTGATTCGGTTGTACTTTGTAACCGAACACCGGTAACACCATCAGTATCATCACCGAGGACTTCAACCAGTTTCGAATGGTAGTGAATCTCAATTTTCTCACTATCATACGCCCGTTTTGCCATGATTTTACTCGCACGCAATTCATCTCTGCGATGAATAAGATGAACCCGACTCGCAAACTTTGTGAGATATGTAGCCTCTTCTACAGCTGAATCTCCACCACCAACCACAACAAGTTCTTTCTCACGAAATCTTGGGAGCGCCCCATCGCAGACTGCACAGGCACTGACTCCACGATTCTTAAAACGCTCTTCACTCTCTAATCCAAGCCAGTTTGCACTCGCTCCTGTTGCTACGATGACACTCCGGGCACGAATCTCACCACCTCCTGCTCGCGTTAGTGTGAATGGATTTTCAGAAAAATCGACTTCCTGAATATCGTCCGTAATGACGCGGGTGCCAAAGTTCACTGCCTGCTGCCGCATCAGTTCCATTAATTCTGGACCCGTTACACCTTCACCAGCGTGCGGTGCCATCATCATTCGACGATCTTGAGGTAATGCCGAATCAAGGAATGCAGCCAGATCACCCGCCGGAAAGCCAGCATAGTTCTCTACTTCGCTTGTCAGCGCTAACTGGCCCAGCGGCAAAGTTCCCGCCATGCGATTCTCTTCTGTAATAGCTCCCTCAAAAACAAGTGGCTTCAACTGTGCTCTGGCAGCATATGTTGCGGCGCACCAACCTGCTGGACCGCTCCCAATAATGACAACATTCTCGAGTGAATCTTCTGACATTCCTTACTCCCTTGGCATTACTCTCGCGGCGTGCCCTCACTGTTGTGCCCACACCACGTCCTCAAAAACAATTTTTCTGTTCGCATGATAGCGTGAAACTCACATTCCTGTGTGGATGTGTCATCTCGACATATCCTTATTACTTCTGTCACTCGTTTCAACACAACACGCTCGCACCAGCTCTTTTGCTTCCCGCCCTCCAATTTCAACCAGTTTTTGGACAGCTACCCAACTCCGCAGACAACGGATTAGTAAAAAAGAAGCAACCGACGCCTAGCGGACAATTGCATATTTTTGTATTTTTAACGCACGGTGATATCATGGATCAGGTCTCACACGATCACATGTGTTTAAAATGATACAAAAACTGCACGAGTCCATCAGCATAGATCAGGTTTCTGGCCTTTTTAATGCAATCCCTGATGTGTCCTTCTTTGTAAAAGATCGGCAGAGCCAGTTTGTCCATGTCAATGACTGCTTTGTGCGCCTTCATGGATGTTCGGACGCATCTGACATGATTGGAAAGCAAGATTTTGATTTTCATCCACCCGCCCTCGCTGCTGAATATTTCGCAGAAGATAATCGAGTCATGGAATCCGGAAGACCAGTCTACGATCAGACTGAATTGGTTACGCATCACTCTGGTATGCCTCGGTGGTACCTCATCACTAAATTACCTCTTTCAGACTCTCAGAACACCATAGTTGGCTTAGCTGGAGTAATGAGGCAAATTGATCAGCCAGGCGACAACGCTCCTAACGATTATCAGCGTTTGACTCCGTCACTTGAGTACGCCTTCAACAATTGTTGCCACAATGTGAGCATACCTGAAATGGCAAGGAAGTCTGATATTTCTACAAGTCAGCTTCAACGAGACTTTCGCAGATTATTTCGGATGAGTCCGGGGGAATACGTTATGCGTCTTCGTCTTCAACTTGCTCAGCGACAACTTATTAATTCAAACAACGCAGTTGGAAAAATTGCTTCAGACTGTGGTTTTTTTGATCAAAGTCACTTCACTCGTGCATTCCGTAAACACACTGGCCTTGCCCCTTCTCAATATCGTAGTAAAGCATGGAAACAAAATACTCCTAGAGAATAGCAAGGGGGTTTCGTCGCTCTTCTAGTGTTCCGCGAGTAACCCCGATACGATTTGCTGCTCGAAGTTTTGCCCACACTTCCCGTCCGGTAACTTCACCAACTAGAAGCTTTCTGTATGCTTCAAGAATATCTGCCATTTCTTCTTGACTTTGATTCAGCATTTCAATTCGCAGGTGCTTCACTCCTTTATCAATAAGTTGTGTCACCACTTCGGCCCCGCTTTGTGGAACAGCATTGAAAAGCGTATTGCGACAACCAACATCAGCAGTCAGCAGATGATCGACAGCAATTCTGTCCCGCAACTGCACAACGTGATCATCACACGGCCTGCCACAGTTTGTCTTATCTGTACCGGGAGAAAGAACCGAGCAGAACACACAATGCTCCATATGGAACATTGGCATATGTTGATGAATGACGACTTCGAGGAGATCCCCCGCCACAGCCGATGTCAAATTCACCAGCTGTTCACGATTGCAATCATA
>CAJQGO010000173.1 GCA_905477565.1 uncultured Planctomycetota bacterium | reverse complement strand
AGGGAACTGCACGAGTCAGGGCCTAGCAAAATATTGGCCGATTCGACAATCTTTAAGGCATGGGCGGTCATTCCCTCAATGCCATCGTCACCAATACCGACAATAAAAACTTTTTCGGCCGCCACCGGACCTCCTCTGTACCTTACCGCGATAGTTGATCAGGCCTGGAATGAACTGCCACAACCACAGCTTTTCGAAGCATTTGGGTTATTGAAGGTAAAGCCTCGCTTATCAATTCCTTCATGGAAATCGAGCGTTGTCCCATCAAGAAAAAGATCACTCTTTTTATCAACGACAACTGCAATGCCGTGCTGGTCAGTCTTGGTGTCAGCTTTTGGGTCAAATTGAGTATCAAAGCCCAGCGAATATTGAAACCCACTACATCCACCACCGGCGACGCCAACGCGAAGGACTGTGCCGTCCTCGAGTTTTTGATCTGTAATGATTTTCTTGACTTCGCTGGCTGCCTTTTCAGTAAGCGTAACCGACATTGTAAAAGGTCTCCGTAGGAGTTTTTGATTGATTTGAGAAGCGCGACGGCTGCTACTAACAGCCACCACCGGATGAAAACTATCATACGATTGGTCGCGAGAATGCCCTCAAGCATTCGATTATAGTTTATCCCGCTCATGATTGGCGGCAAAGGGCGGTACACTGAACCAGTTAGAAGTTGACTCCATGACCGCTCTTTTTAACGATTACGCAGAAAAATTGAACAAGATTTATACGCGACCAAGGGACTGAACCGCTACTTTCAGCCGCTCAGCTGCCAACTCGATCTCCTCGGGTGTGGTCATTCGTGAGACCCCAAATCGAATACTTTGTCGGGCTTCTTCCTCAGATAGTCCTAGGGCACGCAGGACATGGCTAGGCCTTGGCTGTTCACTCGAGCAGGCGCTGCCAGAACTTGCAGCCACTCCGGTTCGTGAAAGTTCAGCAAGTAGACTCGCTCCATCAATTCCAGGAATAAGGACATTCAGGTTATTGGGAAGCCGCACCTTCGAGTTAATTGGCGGACCATTTAATCGTATACCTGGAATATATTCCAGCAGCCGGTTCCAGAGCGTTGTGCGTAAAGAAGCCATATGACTCGTGGCTACGGCCAGCGTTTCACCTGCAAGTTCACAGGCTCGCCCCATTCCTACTATGCCGGGCACATTAAGCGTTCCACTACGAATACCGCGTTCCTGACCGCCTCCAAAAACCTGTGGGTCAATTCGTACAATTCGTTGTTGACGCCGAACATACAAAGCACCAACACCTTTTGGGCCATGACACTTATGTGCTGAGAAACTGGCTAAGTCAGCACCAAGTGCAGTTACATCCAAAGAGCAGTTCCCAATTGCCTGTGCACAGTCGACATGAAGCAGAGCCCCATGGGCATGCACAATGTCAGCAATGTCTGAAATTGGATGCACCAAGCCGATCTCATTATTTGCAAACATGACAGAAACAAGAGCGGGCCCCGAGCAGACCATCTCATCAAGACGGCCAAGATCAAGAGCACCAGGAGTTTTGCTCTCTTTTGTTGCGACTGACAACCGACAGACAGCCAGGCCCTGCCTCTCCAGTTGATCAGCCACGTCGAGGACAGCTGCATGCTCTGTTTCGGGGACAACACACTGTTTTATTGACTGACGACTCACCGCACCGACCATCGCCAGATTGATACTTTCAGTAGCTCCGCTGGTAAAAACAATCTCTCGAGGAGTCGCGCCGACCGCTTGTGCCACACGTTGCCTTGCTACTTCCACAGCGTCACGTGCCTCCGTCCCCATCGCATGCGTGCCACTGCCTGCGTTTCCGTAGTTATCTGTAAACCACGGGAGCATCGATTCAACCACGTCAGGGTCAACACGAGTGGTTGAATGATTATCCAGATAAACAGAAACATTGTCGGGTATCACTGAATATTCCTTACCAATTCTGTATGGACGCACCCGAAGTATTTGGTTCGACGCTTACCCAAGGACGCCCGCTTCAACCGCTTCTAGAGCAATCTGAGACCAGGTTTCGAACTGTTTTCGGTCAGCGAGCAACTTTTCAGATGATTGAAATCCGCATTCGAGCAGGTCGGCCTCACGAGATTCCACCTCGGGGGATTGCAACTCAAGAACATGAACAATCCCAAGATGCACACTTCCAACGGGAGTCGCATCATCGTTAATAAGCCCCACGCATCGACTCGTAAATTCTCCGCTGATGGCCACTTCTTCCTTCAGCTCCCGAAGCATACCGGCCTCATACGATGCGTTATCACCATACTCTCCATCGGTACTGGCAATATGACCGCCAACACCAACGGAACGTTTGGTCCGGAGCCGTGCTTCACCCTGCCCACCACCACGCGTATAGGAAAAATACTGCGTCACTCCATCAGGACCAGACCATGCAAGCAGGCAATACGGAATAAGTTGCTTAAATGACGGGTCCTCTTCTGCTTTCTCGCGCGGCATCCAGAGCGTTTGATTTGGGTCAAGAAGGATCGGGAGGTATTTTTCAACGTCTCCGCAAAACCCCTGAAACAACCCCGCCCGCTCCAACACAGAACGAGGTACCACCAAAACATCTTCCTGAGGTAGAGAGGCCACGAGCGTAACTCCTTTTCACGTTTCAAATCGGGAACTATTTCGAATCTAGGTTCTCATTGCATCATACAACGATCAGCTGAATTTTTTACGAAGGCCTATGAGGAAAAATCTGGCAGACATTTTTGCACTACAAAATCAGCATTGCATCGCCATAACTCAAAAACCGATACCCAGCCCGAACCGCCTCCTGATACCCACGCCTGATGAGATCATGACCAGCAAATGC
>CAJQGO010000172.1 GCA_905477565.1 uncultured Planctomycetota bacterium | reverse complement strand
GACGGATCTCGCGATGCCACCCGGAGACAGATCTTGAAAAGAAAACAACCGAGTCACCTGTTATGCGAGCGAAGCCACCATGCCTGAAGAAAGTATAGAGTAGTGAAAAAAGACAACAAGCCGCAGTGACGAACGTGGCACATAACGAATGTTCGTGCAGGCGATGATTGGAGCCCAAATGAAACCGTTGTCCTCCTCTGCTTCGAACAGTTACGCCGGCGTTCCCGAAGGACGTCCGCGCATTCCTACCAACTGTCTGCTCTGAGCCGATTTTTTTCACCTTTGTTCCATGCCGTGTGAGTTGCGCCACCAAAGATCCATCGAGCAGGTTTTGGGACAATCCCATGCGTTTTACCCCCCCAGAATGAGCGGCTTTTCATGACTCATGGGGCCTTTGTGCAGGCTATCCAACGACAGGTTCCGGGAAATCACCCGATTTTTCTTGACCGAGATCGCAAAATACCTAAATTTTTAGATGGATTCGCTGTTTTGAAACCCCCGGCGCGGGTGGCCATTGGTTCACCCATGGAGTTCTTATGCTCGTACTATCTCGCAAGAAAGACGAAAGCGTTGTTATTAACAACGATATTCGAATCGTCGTTGTTGAGATTCGCGGGGACAAGGTACGGCTTGGCGTTGAGGCTCCGAAGGAGGTGCCTGTCCACAGGAGTGAGGTTTATGAAGCAATCAACGGCGATGAATCAGACAATTCCATCTCATCCGTGAATAAGGTTCCTTCGATTCCAGAATCATGCAAGCCTGCTGACTCTTCTGGGCTTGTTCCGGACTGAGCATATTTTATTGAGAGGACTCGACTTTCAGGGCCCTTCCGGCTATCTTCCGGGTACCGAAACTATCCACGCATACACTGTGGAGTAACGGCCCCATCGTCTAGAGGCCTAGGACATCGCCCTTTCACGGCGGCAACCGGGGTTCGAATCCCCGTGGGGTCATTCTTGTGCAGTGATGCCGATCGCGCACCATGGTCGAAGCACAAATGGATCACGCACAGCAAAGTCAGTACGACGCGATCCTTTTCGTCAGTTTTGGTGGTCCAGACAAGGCTGATGATGTTCTTCCTTTTCTAGAAAATGTTCTTCGGGGTCGAAATGTACCGAAAGAACGCATGCTCGAAGTCGCTGAGCACTATTACCACTTTGGTGGGAAAAGCCCAATCAATGAGCAAAATATCGCGTTGATTGATGCGATACGCCAGGAGCTCTCCGCATCTGGTTTGGAATTGCCGGTCTATTGGGGCAATCGCAACTGGCACCCGTTGCTCACCGATACCATACGAGAAATGAAGGACGCAGGAGTTCGTCGCGCACTTGCCTTCGTTACAAGTGGATTCAGTTGTTATTCGGGTTGTCGTCAGTATCGAGAGAATATTCAGCACGCACGCGATGCTGTTGGCCCGGAAGCACCAGAGATTGACAAAATCCGGGTCTTCTTCAATCACCCAGGGTTTGTTCACCCCATGGCTCGAAATGTCCGCTCCGCCCTAGAGTCGCTCGGTAATGAAACCCACACTCCAGTCTTGTTTACAGCCCACAGCATTCCGCTTTCTATGGCTGACTCCTCTGATTATTGCAAACAGTTGCAAGAGGCATCTCGATTGGTTGCGGAGCAGGCAAAGATCTCCAAGTGGAAACTTGTCTATCAAAGTAGAAGTGGACCACCTACTCAACCGTGGCTAGAGCCAGATGTTTGCGATGCGATACGAGACCTTCATGAACAGGGCGAGTCGGCTGTTGTCATCGTCCCCATTGGCTTTATTTCTGACCATATGGAAGTCCTATTCGACCTTGATACGGAAGCCGCTGATCTCTGTAAAACATTGGGCATGAAAATGGCGAGGGCAAATACGGCAGGTACCGACCCCGAGTTTGTTCAAATGATTCGAGACCTCGTAGCAGAAAGAGCTTTTGGCCTTTCCGAGAAGGCCGCGATTGGGTGTATGCCTGCGAACCACGATGTCTGCCCGCTTGATTGCTGCCCCGCACCAGTTCGTCCTGCAACGAGCCGACCTTCCTAGGCAAACAATGTCGGCTCATTCGCTGAAAAGGAACAACCGGAACAATGGGTGATACCAACTGCCGCGAACTTGTTGTTCTTACTCACGGATTCATGGCACATCGCCTCATGCTCAATTTGCTTGCTAGAAGACTTCGTCGTTCGGGCTGGGACACCGACATCTGGGGCTACGAAAGCTTCGTCACGTCGGTAAAAACACACGCCCAACGCTTCTCTGATTTTCTCGCTGAGCGGTGCGATGACGAACGTTACGATCACATCCATCTGGTCACCCACAGCATGGGTTGTATCATCGGAAGAATGGCCATCAACGAAGTTCAGTCAAAAAAAATAAGTCGATTTGTCATGCTCACGCCCCCGAATCGAGGGTCGTTCGTTGCGACCCGGACGGCAAAATTATTCGGGCATTTCTTTCGGCCTGTTGCCGAACTTACAACTGATCAGGATAGCCTTGTTAATTCACTCGCAGATCCCGCAAATGTAGAAATTGGAGTTATTGCCGCAGAACAGGATGCGCTCGTAAGCCTTGAGAGCACGCGCCTTGCCGTACCGCATGAGCACATCACACTGCCGTGTCTACATTCAGCTGTACTCTTTCGACAGGACGCCGCAAACCACATCCATTCGTTCCTGAAAACTGGCCGTTTTCGGCACGCTTATCGGGATGCTAAAACTGCCACGCAAGCATCACACTAACCAGATCAGTCATCTCGTCAACAACGGGGCTCGTGTGAAGAAACAAATTACTTTGCCTAGCTTAGCACTTGGATGCTGGCCTCTCGCTGGAATGACTCGGGGTGGTGTCACACGTCAAGCAGCAATTGAAACCGTCGCTGCAGCCATTGATCATGGCATCACCCATCTCGACACCGCATATTGCTATGGTGAACACGGCGAAAGTGAAAGAGCGATTGCGAAGGCAATTAGAGGCCGACAAAACGAAGTGACCATCGCAAGCAAGTGCGGTATACATTGGCAAGCGGGAAAGAAGCAAGCAGTAGACGGACGGCCAGACACAATCATCCGAGAGGTTAAAGAAAGTTTGGTACGCCTTGAGATAGACAGGCTTGATCTCCTCTATCTCCACACTCCCGATCCAAACATACCTATCCAGGAATCTGCGGGGGCACTACGACGGCTTCTTGATGAAGGCATCGTGGGAGCCGTGGGGCTATCGAATGGAAATGTTGAAGAGTGCCAGTTATTTGCAGAAATATGTCCTCTCACAGCCTGCCAGCGTCATTTCAACATGCTCCAACAAGAGATTCGCCCAGTTTTACTGCCGTACTGCCAGTCAAAGCGTATAGCCATGGTGGCATATTGGCCGCTAATGAAAGGCCTTCTGACAGGCCGAATGACGAGGGATCAGGTTTTCTCACACACTGATAGCCGGCATAAATATCTAATGTTCCAAGGAGAAGAATTCCAAAAAAATCTTGATTTTGTTGATGCTATTCAATCGCTTGCTGCCCAGCAGAACAGGAGCCTTGTTTCTTTGGTTCTTGCTTGGACGATGGCACAAAAGGGAATCACGACGGTTCTATTTGGGGCTACAAGTGCGAAACAGGTTGCCACAAATGCACAGGCTCTTGCCTGTCACCTTGAAGATAGTACCGTCTTCGCCATCAACGAAGCGATTCAACAGCGAGGCCCCATACTGGGAAGTAGAAAAGTCTGAGACACTGCACTGACTTAGGCGGCACCTGAGGATTGCTCAAGAGCTTCTTGCACGCCCACATAGGACTGCCTCACTTCAAGACACACTCGGCGAAATGGCTCGGGGCGACTCACGCCGGGCAATCGAAGTGTTTCTACCGCACCATTCCGAAAGACCAGATCTCCACAGTCAAACCACTCCTGACCTGGCTGCACGACCAACTCAACCGTATCGAATCGATCCAATTCTACGAATCGTTCAACAGCAGCGCGAACACCTTTATTAACAGTAACGCGCCTGTTTGTGATTTGAAACCGACAGATTGCCCACGGAAGCCTCATGCTTAAATACAACATGAGGCCGATTGGCATCGTCATGAGAAGTGCCAGTCGCCCCACCCGAATTATTCCGAAACCCGTTTGGATTCTATATATACGACCGAGAAATTGACCCAAACCAGTCCCCCCAACCGACGGCCACGCAGTCATCACTGGGACTTCTGCCGTATCTGGGGGCGTAACGCCTGCGATCGATTGAAGCTCTGGCTCTTGTGTTTTCATGAAAAATAAACCGAGTTTGAGATATGCACTGCTGATCAGGTTACCAAACGTCCCAGAGGAGACGCTGGTTTATTCCTCAAATGTATCCTTTTGCACTAGAAACGGAAGCGTCTTTTGATTCAATTGAAATAAAAAAACCCAGTGAGCTCGGCCAAGCCCACTGGGTTCATCTTTAACGGTTGTTGCGCCTTTCGACGCATCAGTGCAAAGCACCAACATCTCTTTCGATAGCTCGGCCTATCCGAAGATAGACCACGA
>CAJQGO010000171.1 GCA_905477565.1 uncultured Planctomycetota bacterium | reverse complement strand
CAATCTATCGGCAAACGAGGATTGCACAACGGAGCTCGGTTCTACTTGAGGAACCACATGACGGGGTGTCCAATCAAGAGTTTTTTCAGCCCGCCACATCTGCAGACGACCATGGGCCGACAACGCATGACCGCATGGCCCGGTACGCAACTGAGGCGCCCCCCCTGGCTGTTGCGGCTGTAGAAAAGGCTCTCGCAAAGGCAGATGTTACCGCAGATGAGATTACGCATCTGGTCACCTGTTCCTGCACTGGTTTCCAAGCACCTGGTGTTGATATCGCCCTTATGAAGGAACTTGGTTTTTCAAGCACGACAAGCCGAACACATATTGGGTTCATGGGTTGTCATGGAGGGTTCAACTCGCTGCGCGTAGCAAAGGCATACGCTGAAGCGGACCGAGAGGCGACCGTTCTTATTGTCTGCATTGAGTTGTGCAGCCTGCACTTTCAGTATTCGGACAATCCGGAACAAATTGTTGCCAACAGCATTTTCGCAGACGGTGCTGCAGCGATCGTTGGTCGATCACCAGACCATCCAAAGGCCTCCAGTCACTTTGGTTGGCAACTTCTTGACCAGACAAGTGCAATTATCCCAGATACAGCAGACCAAATGGGATGGATTATTGGGAACACTGGTTTTGAAATGTCTCTTTCGCCGGAGGTGCCTTCGCTGATCGGTAATGCCCTGCCAGAACTAACAGCGACGTTTCTAGAAGAGCATGATCTTCCACAAAACCAGATCACTGATTGGGCAGTTCACCCTGGAGGCCCACGAATACTTTCAATGGTTGAACAATCGCTTCAACTGAACACCGACGCCCTGGTTTTTTCTCGTGATGTTCTGTCACGGTACGGAAATATGTCGAGTGCGACTATCTTCTTTATTCTCGAAACTCTTTTTGTTCAGGCACGCCAGAGTCAATCGCATGGCCTACCAGACACATGCGTTGCAATGGCATTTGGTCCCGGGCTTACCACTGAAATCGCACTCTTTCAGCAGATGCCTTGATAACCCGACTCTTTGGCAAACAGGACTGGGTTCAACGGGTCGTTCATCACCTCTCCAACCGCCGTGGAGGGTGTCCACTTTTCATGATCAAGCGACTGGTTTGGATTCGACGGTTCTGAGAGCTGCATATTGCAGTCCATATAAATCACAGTATGAACCTTTCGTGGGAGAACCGTAGTATTTGGTCCTGCTCGATGTAACGTCCACCCAAGATGGAACGACACATCACCCAATTCGTATGGCTCGATCACTTCAACAACTCCCTGGTCTTGTATTTCTTTTTGAATCAGGGCTTCAGAACTATCGGAAATAGGAAGATCTCTTCCTATTCGCTTGCGATGACTGCCCCGTCCAAAACAAAGGGGGCCCTGTTCCAGGGGTACCGCGTGCAGTGGGATCCACGCTGTTACAGATAGGCTACTGTTCATCGGCCAATATTGTTGGTCGGCATGCCATGGTGTAAAGCCACCAGACGGCTCTTTATAGAGTGCCTGATCGTGCCACAGCCGAACGCCGCTCGATCCGAGTAATTCTGTTGCCATCCCAGCAAGGCGTTGTGAAAAGGTGAGCCGTCGGGCGGCCTCACTTTTTTCCCAAAGGTTTCCCACCTGAATAAAAGCCCTCGAATAGGTATCTCGTTCCTCCATCGGTATGCCATCAAGATCGTTATGAGCGAAGGTGAGTCGGGTAATTTCTGGTTCAAAGTACTGTAGCGTTGCCGCATCGAACACATTTGATACTTTCAAAAAACCCTGTTCTCGAAACTGAACGACCTGATCCGCCGTCAGCGGATACGGTTTTTGCAGGAGTGGTAGATCAATCATGTCTCTGTTCCATTCTTTACCAGAGCAGTGAACGTACAGTTTTAGTGGCCTGAATCTTACGAGAGAAGGTGTTTGCATGAAGGACAGCAACGTCAAGTAGTATAACTTGTCTAGCAGCCACCTCACGGACATTCATACCAACCACTGAGCCAACAGAACCAAAATCATAAATCACGTTGGCATGATTATGAAACCAGCCCATCGCATCGCAATCGATCGAGTATACCCGGATGTTGACGGTGGACGATTTGACGCAAAATGCATTGTGAATCGAGCAACCGTAATCGCTGCAGATATTGTCTGTGATGGACATGACGTATTAGCGTGCTCTCTTCATATCCGGCGGCTCCATGAAACCTCATGGACGACTATGCCTTTAACCCACGTAGGAAATGATCGGTGGGAGGCCGAGTTCACTCCTGACCAGCTTGGGGTCTGGGAGTACACCGTAAGTAGTGGCGTAGATCGGTTCCAGACTTGGCTGCGAGATCTGAAGCGATACTCCCATGCCGGAGATCGGCTTTGTGATGAGTTGGCTGAGGGGGCACAGTTGATTGACACCGTTCTTGAAACTGCACCCAGGCAGCTAGCAGAACAACTCCGGCAAATAAAATCTTCTATTCAGCGAGCAACTGACGGATACGCAACAGCCTGCAGTCACCAACTCAGTCTATTGATGGCAGCACACGCAGACCGCTCGGAAGACACCTGGCTCGAATTTCCACGACGCATTCGCGTTGAACGCAAGCGCGCTGCTTTCGGAGCCTGGTACGAGGCATTCCCGCGTTCGTGGGGTTCACCCGGCGTGCATGGCACGCTGCGCGATCTTGCCCAATCCATCGACTACATCGCCTCTATGGGGTTTGATGTTCTCTACCTGCCACCAATTCATCCCATTGGGCACTCATTTCGAAAAGGCAGAAATAATACTGCGAACGCGCATCCTGAAGATGTTGGAAGCCCTTGGGGAATTGGATCCTCCTCAGGCGGCCACATGCAGATCCATCCCGAACTCGGAACGTTTGATGACTTTCAAACCCTACAGCACTCAGTGTCTGAACGGGGTATGGAACTTGCACTCGATCTTGCGTTGCAGTGTTCGCCTGACCATCCATGGGTAACCGAACACCCGGAGTGGTTTCGTCGTCGGGTTGATGGAACCATCCGTTATGCAGAAAATCCACCGAAAAAATACCAGGATATTTATCCTCTCGATTTTGAATCCGCAGCATGGCAGGAACTCTGGTATGCCGTGCGTGAGATTCTGGAGTTCTGGATTACGCGAGGTGTTCGGATTTTTCGTGTCGACAACCCACATACGAAGCCATTTGATTTTTGGGAATGGCTTCTGGATGATGTCCGTCAAACTCATCCGGATGTTTTGTTTCTAGCCGAGGCCTTCACCAGACCGAAGACGATGTATCGCCTGGCAAAACTCGGATTCACCCAGAGCTATACGTACTTTACCTGGCGGACTGAAAAGCAGGAGTTGGCAGAGTACCTCGAGGAAGTCACCACGCCTCCTGTTGCCGACTACTTTCGCCCAAATTTTTTTACGAACACACCGGACATTCTTCACGAAACGCTGCAGCGTGGTGGCCGACCAATGTTTATGGTACGGCTGGCACTAGCTGCACTTTCCGTTGGCAACTGGGGCATCTACGGCCCTGCCATGGAACTGCAGGAAGCAACCCCACGTGAGCCGGGAAGCGAAGAATACCTCAATTCTGAGAAGTACGAAATCAAACAGTGGGATCGTGAGGCCCCACACACGCTCGCTCCGTTTATCACCCGGCTGAATGAAATCCGACAGTCCGAAGCTGCCGTTCGTGAAAATCGTGCTCCATTGATTGAAATAACTGAAGACCCATTTCTGCTGGCCTGGTCTCGATACGACCCTTCAACAGAGAATCACCTGGTAGTTGTAGTCAACCTGAAACCGGAACAAACTCGTACCGATACCGTCAAGCTGAGTGTTGAGCCTTTTGGTAAGAACCCACCGGCAGCCCTTGTGGTGACTGATTTGTTTACAGGAGAACGCTCAACGAGACCACTCAATGATTTTCAGGTGACCTGCACACCAGCCGCGCCAGTGGTCGTACTCCGTCTCTCACCCAATTTTGATGAGTGATTTATGGTTCTACATAACGAGCAGTCTGAAGCATTCGCAGCCTGGCTTCCTCAGTGCCGCTGGTTTAGCGCAAAGAACATACCTGACTTCAAGAGGCACATGCGATCTATTGATTACATTGACATATCCGACCACCCTGAAGGTGGCGAGAGCCTTAAACTTGCAGTCATACGCGTTGAAATCGGGCGAGGTGTAACAACGTTTCTTGCACCCGTTCTCGTCCATTTTAACCAGCACTCGATTATGGAGTGTCGTGATGCAGCAACAGATCCGACTATGAGCAAGTGGCTCCTTGATCTTATTCAAAGCGGGAGATCACTGCAGACCGCAGCGGGTACATTTGTTGGACATTCAGTGGACCAACACAAGGGTCAGTTCTCCACCATAGACTGCACTTCTGCCCTCAGTGAAAACGCATCTAATACTTCGGTACTCTTCACCACGCGAGATGCCTACAAAAATAGTGTCGGCTATGTAAGCAAATTATTTCGTACATACCACATAGGGATTCAGCCAGAAGTTGAGGTTGGCCTTCACCTCGCACAAAATGGGTGGGTGGGGGCTCCACCATTGGTGGGCTGGCTTGAGTACATTCCCACTGGGGAAGAGCAGGGCGGTGCGGTGGCAACAGTACACGAAGCACTCACTCCAACAACTGACGCATGGACATATTCCATCAAGACCCTTTCCGAAGATAGGCATGCCAGCGACACTTTACTGTGCGTGGCCACGCGCGTAGGAATACTCACCGCTGACATGCACACGGTGCTTGCCAACTCTCAATCCTCTCCTGCATTCTCACCAGTGACTCCATCAGACGAAGAGATACGGGAAAATAGTCATATCATGATGGATCATGCACAGAGCGTGTGGGATCTGCTCAGTACTGCGAATGTCCCGTCACCCTTCCAGCAGAGAGTGAGAGCTGTGCTTACCCAGCAGCAGCGTTTGATGGAAACTCTTGAGGCCGTGGCCCACCTTGAGCAAACAGCTGCGTATATTCGCGTTCACGGCGACTATCACCTCGGACAGCTCCTGATAGATCAATCACACAAAACCTTTCATGTGGTTGATTTCGAGGGAGAGCCAGGGCGAACACTTGAAGAACGACGACGAAAAACAAGTATTTTCAAGGACCTCGCAGGCATGAGTCGTTCTTTTGAATATCTTTGTCATAGAACGGAGAATCGTGCACCTCACGTTGAGGCGGCCGATCTGACACGGGCGTTTCTCAAGGCATACTCAGACAAAGCAAACGGGCAATGTTTTTATCCCGATACCAAAGATGAGGCCGAGAAACTCCTGAATGCATTCATGCTTGATAAAGCGATTTATGAACTCGCATATGAAGCCCAGTATCGTCCAGATTGGCTTGATACACCGCTGACCGCAGTTGAGAACTTCCTGCGAACCGGGTGCTTTCTTGTTGTTTAGTCAGCCGCTTCTTCCTGAAGCGCGAGCCATTGATCCTCTGCGGCAGCTAGATCTTTCTCTACAGTCTCAAGATCACTATGAAGTTGCATCGCCTCTTTTGGGTCAGTGACCTCGGCCATGAGCGAGCGTTTCTTTTGCCTCTCGGCATCGAGCCTTGCTACTGTTTTTTCTAGTGATGCGATAGCCTTGCGGCGCTTCCGTGCATCCTGCGCACTGTTGCTCTGGCGGGTGCCATGGGAAGGACTTGTCTTGGGTTGAGGTGCCCGAAGACTTTCTGCGTCATCAACTTCTTGTTCGATCTTCTCTACATACCGATTATATGACCCTGGGTAATGCACCACCCGTCCGGAGGCTACCTCAATGACATTTGTGGCAACCGCACTCACAAATGTTCTGTCATGGCTGGTAAAGATTACTGTTCCGGCGTATGAGCACAGTGCCTCACCGAGCGCCTCAACGGTTTCAACATCGAGATGATTCCCAGGTTCATCAAGCACAAGAATGTTAAATCCACCAAGTAGCAGACCAGCGAGACACAACCTGGCGCGTTCACCGCCAGAGAGTACTTTAATTTTCTTTTCAACAGCTACACCCCGAAAGAGCATAGCACCGGCCAGATCGAGTATTCG
>CAJQGO010000170.1 GCA_905477565.1 uncultured Planctomycetota bacterium | reverse complement strand
CCCGCCCGCTTTCTATTGAGGCCACCAGGGCCAAGAGCGGAAAGCCGACGTTCATGCGTAAGCATTGAAAGAGGGTTCGTCTGATCAACAACCTGTGAAAGTTCACCTCGACCAAAGAAGTACTCGATGGCTGCGGAGATACTCTTCGGATTAATGAGTGAACGCGGAGTCATCTCAGAAATATCTTTGAGACTCATTCGCTCCTGAACGGTTCTTCGGAGTTTGAGAAAGCCCTTGCGGAGTTCGTCACTGGCCAGTTCATCAATCGTTCGCAACCGTCGATTTCCCAAGTGATCAATGTCATCAACCTCGACTGTTTCGTTCTCACTGTTCATCAATTCCAGCATGTAGCGAATTGCAGCAATCAAGTCATCGGCACGAAGGGTCATCTCAGTTTCGGGAACCGAAAGGCCAAGCTTTCTGTTAATTCGAAATCTACCGACTCGCCCCAAACGATAGCGATTCGTATCGCGGAACTTTTCGTCAAAAAGCGTAGTTGCTTTCTCCAACGCTGCCGGATTACCCGGGCGCAATCGTTGATAAATACGGATAAGAGCGTCTTGATGGCTTGGAGCAACTGACGTCCTTTTCTTTGCCTCATCCGCATCCTCTCGAAGGCTATTTTCGATAAGGGGCATCTTGTTGGAAGGCATTAACTCAACAGCTTTGAGGCCAGATGAGCAGATCAGTTCAGACTGGTCCCGCGTAATCGTGCAGCCAGCTTCCACGATAATCTCACCAGCACGGTCACTGCTCTTCGGGTACACGATGTCGTCTGCAGCAGTCTTTCCTTCAAGCTTTGAAATACTGCGACTTCCCGCGACTTTTTCAACTTTCGTTTTGTTGAACAACTTCAAAATGTCGGTGTCGCTGCTCAGTTTAGGATCCATTGCCCGAAGTAAAGTCAGCGCCGAAAATTTTCCACTTTGATCAATTCGAACCTGCAGAGTGTCTTTCTTTGACACGTTAAGTTCGATCCAACTGCCTCGTTCTGGGATAATTCGGCAGTTGTATGTTTTGCGGTCTGTTGACTCAGTATCAGCGACAAAGTCTATGCCTGGGGAACGATGAAGTTGGCTGACAACAACTCGTTCAGCACCATTGATAATAAACTCCCCGCCACCCATCATGATCGGGACATCACCGAGGTAGACCTCCTCTTCGATCGGCTGCTCTCGAGTCAGGCGAAGCCAGACGCGAAGAGGGCGACCATAGGTCAGACGAAGTTGCCGGCATTCATCTGGATCGTACCGAGGTTTTCCAAGATCGTAACGGACGTACTCCAGGCGAACACTTTTGTCGTAGCTTTCGATTGGGAAAATTTCTCGAAGGACACCTTCAATACCCTGGTCTTTTCTTTTGCTCGGAGGAACATCGTATTGCAGGAAAGACTCAAAAAATCGAGTCTGAATTTCCGTCAAATCGGGCATCTCGTGACTGCTTCGATTGCTACCAAAGTGACGAATTTCTGTGGGCTGGAGTCGGCGAACAGCACGAGTTGCCATTGACAAATCACTCCTAAGAGGGAAAACACGAGGCGAATTGGACTACGGATATTTTGGGGGCACGATGGTTTTCGATTACCATTCAGCAAATACACTGAGACGGCGAATCAAAAAGAAACGAACGATGCTGGACAAACACCGACAAGTGATCAGGTTTGATCAAAATACTGGTCAAAGGAAATCCGCAGTGAGCGGGTTTGGAACAGAAGGATTGCACGCAAATACTATACCGTTTCCTAAGCAAGCCGCCAATGGCCTGAGCAGAAAATGGAAAAATCGCCAAGAAACTACTTAACAGATACCTTGGCTCCAGCTTCTTCAAGCTCTTTTTGAAGTTTTTCAGCGTCTTCTTTCGAAATTCCTTCTTTGACCTTGCCAGGAGCACCTTCAACAAGATCTTTTGCTTCCTTCAGGCCGAGTCCGGTTGCTGAGCGAACCACTTTGATCACACTGATCTTGTTGTCACCAAATGATTCCAGAACAACGTCAAACTCAGTCTTTTCAGCGGCTGCTTCGCCACCACCTTCTCCGCCGGCAGCACCACCACCAGCTACCATGACAGCACCACCTGAAGCAGGCTTAATGCCGTGCACTTCATCAAGGTAATCAGATAGTTCTTTCGCTGCCTTCAACGTGAGGCCAACGATGCGATCACCGAGTTCCTGCGTATCTGACGAAAATTCCCGGGTTGACTCTGTTGCTTCAGCCGTTGCCATTGATCGCGATCCTTTCACTCAAGAAATTAGCCGTAAAGGCTTTCAAATGTGTACTTCTAACTCGTTTTTCCCGTCACGTTATCGCCGGGAATCGTTTTCATCCATGATTCCATACTCTCGATTTGTTGAAACGGAGGAACGACCTCTTTCAACTGAATCTCGAGCCTTTTTTCTTACCACGAAATTTCCCTGTGACTAGTCCCAAAATTTTGGGCTTGACTATTTTTCTTGGAAATTTCTAGATGCCCACTCTCTTTTCTCTACTCTAAGCCGCAGTGATCTCGTCACCAGATTTTTCCAACTCTTCCATTCTGCTCTTAATTTGGCTTGCAAGTGAGCTTCCGCTGCCCAAGAGCTGCCCAGATAATGTCGCGCCTGCCGATAGCATTTGGCCCGATAAAATAGAGAGTTGCTCTGTCCGCGTTGGCCATTTTGCGACCTTTTTCAGATCGTCGGGCTCGAGTTTCGAGCCGTCCATCGCACCACCACGACATTCGATCTGCTCAAAACCATCGAGTTCGGCGAGGCGATTGAGTTCCTTCGCCAGGTCCACAACATCTTCACCACCCCAGCAAAGAGCTAACATGCCGCTGAGGTTTTCAAGAGCAGGTGCAAGTGGCGTTTCGGCGAGAACACGCTTCGCAAGTGCATTCTTGATGAGCTGAAGACTTATGTTTTTTTTCCGCAGTGTGAGTCTTAGGTCGGTCGTTTTCTGAGCGTCAAGTTGACCAAGAGACACAACGAAAACATCCCCAACGCCCTGAAGGCGAGATTGGAGATCATCCATCATGAGTTGTTTGACAAGTTTGCTCATGG
>CAJQGO010000169.1 GCA_905477565.1 uncultured Planctomycetota bacterium | reverse complement strand
TCGGAACTTCTTGCCTGCATGATGAAACCCAAATAGTCGATACAGCCGCTTTTCTCTGCCTGGGCGACGGTAAGCAGACGGTCAGGGATATCTAGGAAAGACAGGAAAGGGCTTGGCGTCTTTTTGATAGCCGACTCGAAAAGCTTGATTTCGCTCTGTTTTGCAAGGTGTCTGGCCTGCCATACTTTGCAGATCAAAAAGGAGGAACGGCCACCCGTGAACCGTTGCCGTTGCCTCAAGGACGCTCTCAAACTCATGACATGAGACAGACTGTAAAAATCCAGGCACACCCGGAACCACAAGCTATGAATTCCCGAAAACACCATCATTACATCTTTATTGGAGTGGCATTAACTGTGTGGTGCTTTTCCACCTCCACGACTCTGGCCGAAGACATGAAGGGCCTATTTGTTTCAACTTCACCGATCGATTCCGGTCGACAAATGCTCCTTGTTATCGACCCGGAACGACAAGTACTCGCCGTGTATCACATTGAAACTGTTAGTGGCGAAGTTTCACTTCAGAGCACCCGCGCACTCGGATACGATCTCCAACTTGAAGATTTCAACGCCAAAGACCCAAAACCGGCTGCGATCAAAAAAATGCTACGCATTGACTCAGCCCCCACGCTCCCAAGTAATACAATCGAAATAATCCCTCCCTCGCCTCAACGAACAAAGTGACGTGGGCTCAATTCGCCGTCTTTTACGGTTCACTCTTTCTCACGATGCACTCGTAATGCTCCTAAATCACGCTTGGAGGATTCATTATGCAGTTGTACTGGTGGCGATGAATGCGCCGACTGGATCGAGCAGATCTGGCTGCGTAGACTTTTACATAGGGGATAGCCGAGTTCGATGATAAGGCGGAGTTGGGTTTTTGAGCAAGTAAGGCAGGCTGATTTATGGCTGGCGGGTTTTTGAACATTGCTGAAGCGGCAGCGCATCTGAATATTTCAGAAGATGCGGTGAAACAACTTGTTGACCAGCGGAAGCTTTTTTCACTAAGGGACACATCTGGGCTCAAATTCAAACATGAAGAGCTCGACCGTTATCTCGAAGATCAGGAAGACATCGGTGGGACAGATGCGACGGTACCGGAAACACCAGAGAGTGACATCTCACTGAATGGATTGGAACTCGATCTTTCTGATGCGGAGACTCCACCCCAAGATGAAGATGTACAGCAAACAGATGCAGACGCACCTCCAAACGTTCTTGAAGAAAAGCCTGGCTCCGAGATTGGACTCGGAGACCTTGAACTCGAGTCTGGTCTTTCACTCGCTGGCAGCAATAGTATTGACGATGGGGCAATTGAAGCAACTGGTATCCTGCCGGCTCAAGAGGCAGAAGCATCGTTACTGATCGGTGGTGACCTTGATAAATCAGACGTTGATGTTCCAGCCACATTGCTTGGAACGAACGAAGAATTATTACAGGCACAAGCAGAGAACGCCTCACCACAGAATCAGGACATTGAAAAATCCGAGAACGTGGTACTCGATGAAGAAATCGAAATCAGTGGTATCGATGTTGATCTAAGCGATGTTGGACTCGCAGATTCTTCGGAAACGGAAGAACCCGCACAGAGCCTTGTACTTGGCGATTCCCTTGCTGGTGACATTGAAAGCATCGTTGCTAGTGATATTTTTGTCGATGAAGGTTTCGCATCCGCCGTTTTTGAAACGGATGAATCAGGGAGCGTTGTTGTTCAAGGTAGCGGATCTCTGGAGTTGAGCGATACAAGTGGCATAATTGAAGATAACAACCAAAGTGGCATCATTGATTCCGACCCTTTAATCGAGGGTTCCGACGTTGGCAGCGCTATCTCAGACGTCAAAATGGAAGGGGGCCTCTCACTTGAGGATGGTAAAATCCAGGCTTGGGACGTCGATTTGGGAGAATTCCTCAATGATGTTGAGGATGACCCTGATGCCGCAACCATGCTGGGCACTGCCAATGAGTTTGATCTTGATGCAGAGGGCTCCTCAACGGATGACCCCAGTCAATCAGCCGACCTGGCTTCATCTCAGGCTGGTGACTCTATGTTCGATAAATCAGCCGGACCAGGTGACTCAAGCTTCTTTGGTGAGGAGGTAGGGCAGGATGCAAATCCACTCACGGCCGGTTCGGATATGCTCTCGAGTTCGTTTGGAATCATACACGACGATGCAAAATTCAACGGTTGGCAGGTCACAGGTTTAATTTGCTGTGCGATGCTACTGCTCCTCGGCGGACTGTTGACTTTTGATCTCGTCAGAACCATAGGGAGCTCGGCTGACACCTCATTGTCTAATCCTCTTGTTGGCAGCCTGTCACAGCTTTTCGGATGGCAGCAGTAAGACAAGTGTGAATTCCCCTTTTCTAAAGAATGCGTTGCCATCCTGTCGGCCTGAACTGCTGGATGGTCATCATGTCGCCGGACATCGTAATTGACACGGCCCCACGGTCTGGTGATAGTTCGGATGCCGTTCTCAACACTGCCCGTAAGCCATTCCATCCTTGATGAAATTCCCTGCAAACGAAATCCCAGTCACGGCCGCCAGACCCACTTACAATGACAACGTTCGGGTGCACCTCTGATGCGATTTCTCGTGGCAACCCCGTTTTACTACCATGATGGGGTGCAATGAGTATGTCACAGAAGGGCAAGCCAGAACATAGAAGTGCGCGTAAGGAGTCGCCTTCGATATCTCCAGTTAATA
>CAJQGO010000168.1 GCA_905477565.1 uncultured Planctomycetota bacterium | reverse complement strand
GGATCTGGACACCGAAATTCAATCCGTTTTGTCTTTGGATTCGTTGAATACATTGGGATTCGACACGCCGCCGAACGGTTTCGTTGAGAATACGCCAGATTGATGGGAGCCTCATAGCCCGGAACAAGTCGTTTGTAGCTATTTGTCGTTGGATTTGTCAGTGCAAGAAGCGCTCGTGCATGTTTCAGAATTCCACCGAGTGCATGCAGTGCCATGTCAGACAGTCCTGCATACCCAGAACCACCAAACAGAGGCTTGCCTTCTTTCCATAAGGAAAGATTCACATGCATTCCTGATCCACTGTCTCCATAGATTGGCTTCGGCATGAATGTCGCTGTCCGTCCATGTCTCCGAGCGACATTACGAACAATATATTTGTACAAACAGAGGTGATCGGCCATCCGTACAAGGCTCTGGTACCGCATATCAATTTCACATTGACCCGCTGAGGCAACTTCATGATGTTGTGCTTCAACATCAATGCCACACTGAATCATGGTAAGCATCATTTCTGTGCGGATATCCATCATCTGATCAGATGGTGGAACTGGGCTGTAACCCTGACGGTGCCGCACCTGATACCCGTGACTGCCGCTGCCTCGATTCCATTCAGCTTCAGCTGAGTCAATTGAATAAAAGCCCTCATGTGCAGTCTGATCGAAGTGGGCTGCATCAAAAACAAAGAACTCTGCCTCTGGTCCAATAAAGCACGTATCAGCAATACCGGTTCCCTCTAAATAAATCGCTGCCTTGCGGGCAATAAATCGGGGATCACGAGAATAGTCTTCACGAGTGATTGGATCTTGCACCATGCAAATGACGGCAAGCGTTGGCACGGTTGTGAATGGATCGACAAATGCTGTATCCGGAA
Source organism: uncultured Planctomycetota bacterium (assembly GCA_905477565.1). Taxonomy (GTDB): domain Bacteria; phylum Planctomycetota; class Planctomycetia; order Pirellulales; family UBA1268; genus UBA1268. Next base: position 9,777 of record CAJQGO010000168.1, on the reverse strand, counting down.
CTGGAACAAGCAACATGTCGCTTTCATTAATCGCCTGCCATCCACGAATGCTTGAACCATCAAACCCGATTCCGTCTTCAAAAACTTCTTCTTCCAACTTGGCAACTGGAATCGTGAAATGCTGCCAGGTACCAAGAAAATCAACAAATCGGAGATCGACTGCTTTTACTTCTTTCTCGCGACACATCGCGATGACTTCACGGGGCTTCATAATGCTCTCGGTAGATTGTGCCTATGAAATAGAGACCCTACGAATTTACACCGAATGAGCCTGAATTGGCAGCAGGACGGCTCGCACCCGGTTTCCTGCCTCATAAACCGAGAGGAAAAGCACAGTCTTTGGATCACGCACGGAAGTCCATTGACTCCCAAAAACCAAAGCAATACTGGCTTTGGCTACGTGGTGCGAACACTCGATGTGGCCGGAAAGTCATGAATTCAAGGGCAGACCGACGACTCCATCCCCATCAAGATCGATCTGAAACAGTGCTTCTTTTGAGGACAGTGAAGAGTCTGCTGGCCCTTCCTCTGCTTGAAACAGTCCGTTCTCATCAAGGATCCATGCAAATGCACCCCATTCACTCACATCAAGCACGCGAATTCTACCGAGTTCATCACGAGCAGCAGCGACAAGCGTGGCCGTCCCGCGAACAAGCGGCACATCTCCATTGAAATAATCATCGGCCCGACGAATGATCAGTGGCTCATTAGTCGATTCCTGTACAAACGCCACCCCAGTTGTCTCTTCAACAAGAAGACGTACTGTATTTGTCGAAGACACGAGACTCAGCGATGGTGTCGAAGGCAGCGTTGGTTCACTGATTGGTTGATCTGCTCGTTGGTCACCATCCATCGGATTTGAAAGTTGATCAGTACTTCCAAGTCTTTGTCGAGTCACTGTTTCTCCTGCTGGCACCTCAATGGATGTATTGTCATTAAAAAGAACAGTCAAATTTTCATCACCAGCGTTATGAGCAACGTAGGTTGTGACTCCTTCTTTTTGAAACACAGCCGAGAGTGGATGATCTCCTCGTATCACCGATGTTGGTGTGCCAATATTTGATAGTACCGTTGTCCAGAAATATGTTTGTGCCAGTGTCTGGCCTTCTTCGGTTCCTATTCCTCCGAGAGCAAGTCGATTCGCTGCTGACTCAGGGTTTACCAGTGCCTCATATTGCAAGATAATTCCTGGCCAATCATCAATGACACCGCCACCAAGTTGCTCAATTTCGGCGAGCAACGCTGTTGGATCGCGTGCCATTTCTGCAAGGTAGAGCGAGCCTCCATGAAATGGGAGAAAATTGATTCCCTTGATCATTTCAGGCTTGGCTGAAAACCAGGTGGCATGACTCCCTCCATCACCCCAGACCATTCCAAGAGATTCGTATTGAAAACTTTCAGGAAAGACCGTGCCGTACCGATTGAACCAGTACTCTGAAATGGCTTCGGCCTCAACGCTGTAGAGCATCTGGCCAAGACCTGTCATTCCCAGATCACCTGTCATCTCGCCCCAGAGCATCACAGCTGTTGCAAAGTTCATGGATTCTGAACTTGATTCATGGTTATTTCCACTGGCAAAGGCGCCGTGCCCTGATGCCCATGAATGCCCTGCCATTGGGCTGAAACTTCGTAGACGCGGCAGCATGGTTCCAGCAATATCAGTACCGGCAACATCAGCAACGAGCAGATCCACCATCTGCTTTTGGTTCATGGCCCATTCGGCATCAAAACTTCCGACAAGTGCGGCGGCGTGAATAAAATAGCCGTAATGGAAATGATGATCATTGAGATCACCAGCAGAACCAAAGCTATCTGGGTACCCCTGCAGTGTGTCCCACTCTGCGTTGTAGGCAAAGTGTTTGTCGCCTGCTTCACCTGTTGCCGTAAACCAGTCATTGAGTTCATTTTTTAGTGCTACGAGAATTCGCTCACGAATCTCAGTCTGTCCAGTGATCTCGGCAAGTTGAGCGAGCTGCGACAGTTTGAGCATCGCTTTTCCAGCCCAGTAGGTATCACCATAGCGATTCAATGTTCCAGCAGGATCTATCGCAGCAGGGTCATTACGAACCATTGCTCGAAGAGTATTGAGTTGCTCTCCAGTGAGTACTGCTGGAAGTGTGGGAAGGACACCACGAGCTGGAACCTCAATCTCAAAACCAGTTGTTGACACCAGGCCCAACTCACCTCGCGGACTAACATAGCCTGAAGAGCCCACAGGCTGCCCAAGTGAATCTGGTGTTGCTGCCAACCGGGTCAGATGCGGATAGGCAGCAAGCAGAATCTCTGAAGATTCTTCTGCCCCAAACTCATAGCGGACTCGAATATCAAACGGATCTGAAACGGTATCCCATGAAAACTGTGTTGTCTCTGGACGATTTCCTGCTGTTTCAAGAAAGCGTAATCGCGTGTCTTCATCACTCTCTGGAAGCAACCCAACAGCAAGGCCGCCACGTGTAATCCCGCGTACAACAAGTCCCTCGGGCTGCACTTCAAGCCGCGAACCCTCTGGGCCAAGAACAAGTGATGTTCGACCAGCAACCGTTACAAATGCATAGTTGCTCGATATTTCAACTTCAGCATTTGCATCGGTCGGCACAACAACCATCTGCTCAAAATTGACATCATCCAGCCACACGACTGGTGATCCTTGTGCAAGGGTAGCGGTTGGTTGAGTCTCACCACCAAGCCATTTGCCAGTAAACGACCAGTCTCCATATTCTTCAACTGCAAACTGACTAGCAGTATTTTGTTGAAGAAGTTCAAGTCGCAGGTCAAACCGGTGCGGAGTTTTATATTCTGCTGTTGTTGCACCTGTAACAGCTACAGTCATCTCAGTAGGTGCTCCGACAAGGAGCCCTGTTGAGGTAGCCTGCACCGTCAGTGGATGTGCGTGGAGCGGAGCAGAGAAATCATTCCCGAATACTGGCATGACAACTGATGACCACCAATCAGAAGACGGGACTGCCTGATTGAAGGAAGACGTTGTGAGAGGTTCGAGTGGCCCGCCATCAAATCGGTGAGGAACGGCATCACCAACTGTAGGTGAGGCGAGGATGCGACCATCTGCTATGGCATTGGTGATCGCCGATGCCACCTGTGTTCCGGGCAATGGCTGAGTCGAGTCGCTTGGGGGCGGGGGTTCGGGTGTTCCTGGAAGTTCAGGAGCCGGATCAGTGGGATCGAGAGGCTCGGGTTCTGGCTCAGGATTTGGACTTGGTTCTGGATTAAGTGGCGGGTCACTGGGCTGAGGTTGAGGGTCTTCATTCACAGGGGACGTCATCGGTGGTGCGACGAATGGTTCACCAGTCACTTCAAATGACGTTGCCGTGACACTTCTGTTCCCTGCCATATTAGTTGCAACGACCGTGACAACATATTCACCAGCAGCAGCCGGAGAGAACATCAGTCGCCAGTGACCATCAGGTGCAACAACATTGCCATCATGCCATTGGTGGGCACCAAAACTTCCATCAGGACGCCAGTAGGCACCACTGTCATGCTGGATTGAAATCTTCAAGCTTGATAGACCTTCGGCATCGCTCACCGTGCCATGAATTCCATTGGCAACTCCAGTGCGCATCACTACATCGGGAGTTGGCCAGGCAAGAAGAAGGTCCGGACCATCACTCGATGGAAGAGGAAGAATGGGTTCTAGTCGAGGACGTTGTGGAAGAGGAGTGTTAGGTGGTCGATAAATTGGAGATTGGGGCCCCATAACTGGAATACCGTCTGGTGGCTGATCAATTGGATTCTCAGGTGGTGCTCCGGGAAGTGTTGGATTGAGAACAATCGGTGCTGGCGTAAATGGTTGCTGTACGCCCATTGGGTTTGGTCTGGCTGCATTGCCATCGGTTCCAGCTACTGTTGGCCAACGGAGATTATCATTGACTCGTCGGGCAAACCCATCGTAGAGATTTCCTTCGGCATCTCGTTCCGGCCAGGGTGTATGAATAAAATCAGCATGCATACTCCACCCGGGTGCATAGTCGGGCTCATCTGCTGTCATGGAGTCAGATGAAAGAACTAATGCAGCATCCTCTGGTACATGGCCGTAGTGAACCTGGAGTTGCAGTTCTGGCAAAAGGTATGGGTGGCTACTTGGACCACCGTCACCGCCTCGATCATAAGCCATATGGTCTTTGAAATTTGTTCCCGTGAGACTTTTCCCATCCCAGAACTGAGGAAACATGATGACAGCCTGCAGCGGTAAATCCTGCCACTCATCTCCTTGCGGTATATGGTCATATTGCGTTGATGTACCAATGTAATTCCAGAACATGACCGCCGTCGGCTGGCGTTCTCTTGGCATGGCTGAACCCGCGATGATCGAAAGCCCTGCAGGCATGTCGACGATCTTGCTTGGTTCCAGAGGCTTCTGGACTGCGTAATATGCAATGGAACTATCCAGCGGTGTCACAAAATCACCGGTCGTTGTGTTCATCAGGCTTGGCACCCAATAAACCGAAAGGTTATTTGTCGGTGCAGCAGCGGATTCACCAGCTTGCATCAGACTCTCGAGTGTTGCGTTTTCAGTGACACTGGGGTTCACGAAAAAGTCATGGGCATGCCAAAAGTTTGGATTACCGGGCGCAAGAAGTGGGTCGATGGTGTCACGTTTGAAAAAATTCAGCCGTGAATGGAATTCACCCAGTGGCATTCCGGTACGTTCCCAGGCAGAAGGTTGTCCGGGATCAGTCAATCCTTCACCCCAGAGAATGGGTGCGACGCTTGCCTCCGAAAGAGTTGACGCACTGTAATCGGTCTCCTGCGTTGGCATTGCAAGACTGGCAGGCATACCGGAGCTATCGCTGGGATCAATAACAAGCGACTCAACACTTGATGTTGCTGAGAGCAATGCGCGTGGTTCCAGTTGTTCGGTTCCAAGGAGCGCGCGCTCCTTGGTTTCACAATGCCTTTCACAACGCTTCGGAAACCCCACCAGGAGACGAAGCAGAATCCTTTTATTCATGGCAGAAAAACCTGCGACATCCGCCGATATATCTACCTTGCCCTTCGATTGAAACGGTATGGGTGGAGGTAGGGAGCAGATCAACTGCTTGTTTCAAAAATATGAGTGAACCGAACTGACGGTCGAAGTACAGGCTACTCCACAGGCAATCAGTAATGTTCAAGAGACATTTGGTAGATACCAAAACATGGCTGTGAGATTATTCGAAACACTTTCCTCTACGCATGCCTTGGCTTGTCCAGCAAATCCGTTTGTCTCTCAACGAGAAAGAGTTGCTTCTTTCTTTGTGATTGTCAAAACTCCGGAAAGAGTTTCTCCTGTCAATTTGACAACTCGTTCCTCAACTGCAGAACTCGTATGTAGAAAGACATACGAGCCACTATCTACTCGACGTGCAAATCCTCGACCACCAGAAACTTCTCCTTCCAATCGATCAAGCCAAACAAGCCGATGGTCAGGAAGGTGGGTGGAAGCCACTGCCGGCCCCTCGACTCGAGGAACATCGGCAAGCCGCCATGTCTCGCAGGCATTTGCTTGCTCCAACAGAAGGTCAAAATGCCTTCCTGTTGGATCATCCGGATGGCCCGTGTGTTCAAGAAGAACAAACCGTGACAGTGTTTTCTTCATGCTCGGTATCAATAGTCGTCGGCAGCCACTGAAGGCTTTGACCCGCCAATGCCAAGTGGTTGTGGCTTGTGCCGAACAGTACGTTGTTCATTTTCATCACTCAGGCGCTCGATCGCTGCCTCCAGGCTCATGGCACCAAGGTCACCATCAAGCCGATCTCGTAGGCTCACCGTGCCGGCGGCTTCATCTCGAGGACCGCACACCACCATCGCAGGAATCAGTTCAAGCTGTGCCTTGCGGATTTTGGCACCAAGTTTTTCAGCATCCAGATCAACACCCACACGCAAGCCAGCCGCTGCAAAAGCCGCTTCAACTTTTCTGGCGTATGCTTCACTCTTTTCGCTTACTGGCAGAATCCGAACCTGCTCAGGTGCAAGCCACAGCGGAAACGCACCAGCAAAGTGTTCGATAAGAACGCCAATGAATCGTTCCATACTGCCCAGGGGTGCGCGATGGATCATGACAGGTTTATGTCGACCACTATCTGAGCCGATGTACTCAAGATCAAAACGTTCGGCACTCGGCAGGTTATAGTCCAACTGCACTGTGCCAAGCTGCCATTCCCGACCGAGCGAATCATTGATCACAAAGTCGATCTTGGGACCATAAAAGGCTGCTTCCCCCGGTTCTGGTTCACAGCCTGGAAGATTCATTTCGCGGGCAACTTTTTCAATTGCTGCTTCTGCTTCGTCCCACCGCTCTGGGTCACCAACATACTTGTCACTTGATTTATCGCGGAATCCAAGACGAACGCGATACGAATCGAAGGCAAGGCTTTCAAGCACCTTCAGCGTAAAGTCGATACAGCCAGCCACCTCATGTTCGACCTGGTCTGGTGTACAGAAAATGTGGGCATCGTCTTGGGTAAAGCCGCGGACCCGTGTCATTCCACCGAGTTCACCAGACTGCTCATACCGATAGACCGTGCCAAACTCAGCAAGTCGTAAAGGCAATTCACGATAGCTTCGCGGGCGAGCTTTATAAATCATCGTGTGGTGCGGACAGTTCATTGGCTTCAGCAGATACTGTTCATCTTCATGCATCACAATCGGCTTGAACTGGCTATCGGCGTAATACGGAAAGTGGCCTGAAATCTTGTAGAGATCGACTTTTCCAATGTGTGGCGTGTAGACCGGCTCATAGCCACGGGCGGTAAGTTCCTCTCGAACAAATCCCTCGAGCACACTTCGCAACCTCGCACCTTTGGGCATCCAGAGGACAAGACCGGAACCAACCAGCGGACTAATCGTAAAGAGGTCCAACTGCTTTCCGAGCACACGGTGATCTCGCTTACGGGCTTCCTCTAAGGCTTCGAGGTGGCGGTCGAGGTCTTGCTGTGTGAACCAGGCTGTCCCGTACAGTCGCTGAAGTTGTGCGTTGTTTGCATCGCCCTTCCAATAGGCACCAGCAAGGCTCGTCAATTTAAATCCACCAATGCACCCGGGGCTCGGGATATGTGGACCGCGGCAGAGATCAACGAATTCACCTTGTCGATAAAATGAAAGCGAGGGGTGTTCCGCTAAACCGGTTTCAATGTGCTCCACCTTCAGTGGCTGATCGAGGTCACGAACAATTTCAATTGCCTTCTCGCGATCAACTTCAACCCGTTCGAATGCTTCATCTTCTGCAATAATCTTCCGCATTTCTTTTTCAATTTTTGGAAGATCTTCTTCTGTAATGGGCTCTTTGGCCCGCATGTCGTAATAGAACCCTTCACCTACCGTTGGACCGAAGGCCAGTTCAACACCTTTAAAGAGTCGCATGACAGCTCGTGCCATAATATGAGCAGCCGAGTGCCGCATGACTGGAAGGGCACGGGGGTCACCTGGCAATAGAAATTCAACCGTTGGCTCTTCTTCTTCTGGCAGAAGACTATCGAGTCCAACGACTTTTCCAGCAAGGACTGCAGCAATCGGCCTTTTCTTCTTCTTCGTCTTTTCTGTCACGAATGTTGCAACGACGTCTGCAAGACGAGAGCCCTCAGGAAATGTTCGAGGGTCAGGCGAAGCGGAAGATTTCTTGGGATCGATAAGATGAATAGTCGGCATGAAAGGGTACGTCCTCGTCTTTCAAATACAAGAAGAAAGTAAAAACACTATGCAACTATGGCACAGTAACGTGCCTTCGGTCCTTTGGACAAGCCGGGCTTATGCCTGCCCTGTTGGTTCCTGATACACCTCAGCCGCCCGACGCATTTTTTCGTGCTCAAGACGCCTCAAGTTATAGGCTGTAATCACATCTTTTCGGGTGATAAGACCAATCAGTTGCTGCCGGTCGTCAGCAGAAACCACAGGAAGTTCATCGACGTTCGTAGCCGTAAACTTGCCCAGAGCTGTGTTGAGATCATCATTCGGTGTAACCGTCACGACATTCCCGTTCATGACATCTCGAGCGTTGGCAATCTGCCAGATTGTGTCGTCGTAAAGATATCCTCTCACATCTTCTTCTGAAAAAATACCGACGAGCTTCCCTTGAGCATCGACGACAGGAAAATATCGTTGGACTGATTCTGCCAATGCGTGAACGATGTCGTCTAGTGTTGTTCCTTCATGGATCAACTTCAGAACTGGAGCTCGTTTGAAGACATTGTCTACTTTGATGCCCTCAAGGACATCAACAAAGAAATCACCACGATGCGCTGGTGAGTCAAGTCGTGTTGGCACCTGCTTGATATAGAGCGTCCAACGACGCCCTAGCAGAAAGGTTAGTGTTGAAACCCAAAGTGTTGGCAGTAGCAAACTGTACCCACCGGTCATTTCACTGACCATTAAAACGGTTGAGAGTGGCGCCCGAGCACACCCAGAAAAGAAACCGGCCATACCAACAATGGCAAAAGCTTGCGGTTGCCTCACAAGGTCGGGCCAAAGGGAATGAAAGACAATACCTACAGCTCCACCGAGGCAGCCCCCAATGACCATTGATGGGCCAAAGACACCGCCTGATCCACCTGATGAAATAGTCAGTGATGTTGTCAGAATTTTAACAAGTGCAACAGTAATCAAGAGCATCGGCCCAACTGTTTCACCTGCAGTAAACAATTTTTGCAGGAGACCGTATCCACTGCCGAGAACGGCAAGTGCGTCATGATTTTGCTCAAAGGCAAACCAGAGTCCAACACCAACGAGTCCTGCGAGTGCGGCGCCGATCAGTGGTTTCACATGGGGCGGGATGGAAAGCTTTTTAAAGAGATGGTGGATGCCATAGAACGTTTGAATGTAAAGGACACCGGCAAGTGCCAGAACAATGGCCATGGCACCGTACGGCAACAGCTCCAGTGGAGAATCAATTGCGTATCGAATATTTGCGCCAAACAGTGGCACAAAGCGAAGTGAGGGAGGCAGCCAAAGGCAGAAAACAGAATAGGCAACTGCTGACGAGATCGCTGCTGGCACAATGGCATCACTTTCGATATCAGCATCGCGATAGAGAATTTCGCCGGCGAACACAGCACCAGCCAGTGGTGCTCGAAAGATTGCCCCAACACCCGCGCCCATACCGGCTGCGAGCATAATACGGCGATCACGTGCAGGGAGTTTCAATAACCCACCGAGGTATGAGCCAAAACCTGCACCAATTTGTGCAATTGGTCCTTCGCGGCCGGCTGACCCACCGGTGCCGAGTGTAATTGCAGATGCAATCGTCTTAATGATAGGAATGCGCCCACGAATTTCACCACGTTTATTATGGAAGGCATCAATTGCGGCATCTGTTCCGTGGCCTTCGGCTTCGGGGGCGAAGGTGTAAACAAGCAATCCAGAGGCAAGACCTCCACCAGCCATGACAAGGACCAGCATCCATGGTTGAAAGCCGCTGTGGTCCTCTGGCTCATGTGTCTTGTCAGCCTGTTGATTTCCCTCGCCAGGAATTTCTTCAAAGAGGGCGCCTTCGGCGGCTGCTTCACGCGGGTGGAAGCCTGCTATTTGCTGGAGTGCGGTGTACTGGACTGCTTGTCCGAAGGCATGAAAGCCTATTGCGCCAAGGCCAGCCACCAGGCCGATGATAGCTGAGAGAAGAAACCATTTTCCTGTTGACCGCAGTTCAAAGCGTTGCAAGGCGGCAAGAAAATGGTTCACCGAGGCATAGTCCAATCTGGCAATTTTGGCAGTACCGTGGCCATCACGACACCAACAACTACGGATTGTACCACACCATTTTTAAGATTCATCACAAAGCGGGTTGAC
>CAJQGO010000167.1 GCA_905477565.1 uncultured Planctomycetota bacterium | reverse complement strand
GCGGTCATAGTGGCAGGTTGGAGCCGTCAGGAGGACGCGTTCGGGCTGTCCGTAAATTATTTGAATAAATGGTGATATTTGCGGGAGACACTGAAGTCTGTTGTCATTTGGCTAAGATGCACAACAATTAGGAACTTCATCCTGTTTTTACGGAATTTATTTGTGGCAAAACGTGTCTCACCTTCCATGCAGCCACCATCACGCCGCCGAATCGTTGCGGTATCCCCAGATGATGGTTCAGCAATCGATCTGAAGCAGCCCGAATTTGCTGCACTCCTTGCGTGGTTGGTTCCTGGCCTCGGGCATCTTTATCAGGGCCGTACCAAAAAAGGTGCGGTTTATATGTCGGTTATCCTGACACTTTTCGTCGTTGGTCTGTGGCTGGGTGATGGTCGGGTGGTGTATGCATCATGGCGGCCAAACGATACTCGATGGTGGTTTGTCTGTCAGGCAGGTATCGGAGTTGTTGCAGTGCCGGCAATTGTTCAGTCGGTCTCTATGACCGGTACAACTCATGAACCATTTTGGCTCGCAGGATGGATGACGCCACCACTTACGGAAGGACAGCTTGTTTCACGTGAATTTGCTGATCGACTAGTGACAGATGATCCGTACATTTTTGAACAAGACTTCTGGGATCGCCCGCCATACAAGCAGTTTCGAGCTGATCAGATTTCTATGTGGCATCATAAGTTGGGACGATTTTTTGAACTCGGAACACTGTACACAGTACTCGCCGGCATGCTTAATATGCTTGTTATCTATGATGCCTGGGCGGGGCCGATGCACCCATTCGTGAAGGAAGAAAAATCACCAGTGAATCCTGATGAAGAGAGCAATGACGGTACAGCAGGATGAGTAATGATGCGGTTGATGCTGATGCCGTGTCATGACGATGATTTTCAAGGGAGATGAATAATGGAATTCAACAACATCATCATGTTTGCGCTTTTTCTTGAAAATATACCAATGCTCTTTTTTAGCCTGCCCTTGATTGCGGCAGCCAGCGTGGTGTTCGCAGCAACGCATCACGAGTCGCCACCAGTTATCTGGAGGGCAACTGCTGAATGGGCAATGTGGTTGGCTGGTATTCTCGGTGCCGTCCTTCTGGTCGTCTTTATTCTCAGTCGATTAGCGTAACGTCACCCATCAGACTCTGTGGATACGGAATTTTCCTGGATTGCGAGGCGACGTAACTGGCCGCAGGCAGCATCAATTCTGGAGCCTTTCCTCCTTCGAGTCTGGACATTGACGCCGGCATTGCGAAGGACATCAAGAAATCGCTCACGAGACGCATCGGTGGGTTCTTCCCATGGAAGGCCAGCAACTGCATTATACGGAATGATATTCACCAAGGCTGCTCGTTTGCCCAGAAAGCGAGCCAATGCTCGAGCATTATCAGGAGAATCATTGAGGTTCCCCAGTAAAACATATTCAAAGGTGAGACGTCGGCCTGATGTTTCCCAATACCGATCTGCTGCCGCGAGAATCGCATCGATACCGATCGATTTATTTACGGGCACAAGTTTGGTTCGTAGCAGATCGTCAGCAGCATGGAGGGAAACCGCAAGATGATAACCAGGATTTTCCTCGCAGAGCCGGTCAATAGCTGATGGTAACCCGACAGTTGAAATAGTGATTCGCCGTTGTGAAATTCCGAGCCCTTGGGGATTTTGTGCCACAGCAAGAGCAGGCAATAAGCGATCAAGATTTGCAAGAGGTTCGCCCATTCCCATGACAACAATATGACTCAACCGCTCATCTTCTGGCAGTAACCGTGAGAGCCGTAATAATTGTTCAATGATTTCACCGGTTGTCAGATTTCGGATGACTCCATCGAGACCACTTGCACAAAAGACACAACCCATGGCGCAACCAACCTGTGATGAAATACAAACGGTACGTCGAATTCCATCGCGCAAGAGAACACATTCGATCTGTTGCTTGTCATGCAGTTGCAGTAACAACTTTTCTGTTCCATCTTCGGCGACTTGATGACGAGCAACATCAGTCGTCCAAATCTGCATTTCAGATTCTAATTGCAACCTGAGATCATTCGGCAGATCGGTCATGTCCGAGAACGATTCCGCTCGTCGTGCGTGAAGCCAGCGATAGATCGCCTTCGCCCTCCATGCTGGTTGGCCTGCATTGGAAAGCCATGCTGGAAGATCAAACTCCGGATCAAGCACATGTGGTTGGTTATTTGGCTGTGCCGGTACTATTGTGAGTGGAGTCGTATTGGGTGGCATGAGTCATTTCCAGTGAAAGACCGACTGGCGTGAGGTCGGAGAAGCATGTAAAGTGCTAGTGAAAGGGAGAATGTTCTCCGTCGTTTTCTATCCCTCTGAGAATACTAATCGTCGCTAATGAGCCAGCAGCAATTTGAAGAACGAACCAAGTGGGTTTATGACGAACAGACTTTTCCAGTCTGGAATGAGTCGTTTGACAAAGATGACCGTACTGAGATGATTCGCGAAGATCTTTGGGCGGGTCGTAGTATTGCAATTTTGCTGGCCTCTCTGGTCGCAATCGGTCTGATTCTGGCTGGCATTACCATTAACTTTGTAACGAACTGGCAATAGTCGTGGCTCAGAGTTTGTAGGAAGTGCGCATTTGTCCATCCTGCATCACGAAGTACCTTACCATGTGATCGTTCTGGCATAGGAATGCATCGATTCTGTATCCTACATGACAAGTGAAAATCTTTGACAAAATCGTGTGGGCGCATGAACTGAGGACCAGAGGAGTTGCCACAATCTTTTCTGGTGTTGGTCAGTAAATACTATGGAGCATCAGAAGTCATTACAGGCGGGACCAGTGGATGAACTGGTACTCGATGCACCTGCCAAGCTGAATCTCTCATTGGCGGTTCTCGACCGTCGTCAGGATGGTTTCCATGAGATTGAGAGTCTCATGGTTCCAGTCTCTGTGTCTGATCGGCTGCATGTGCGTCGAGCGCCGGCTGGAGTGTTTTCACTCAAAGTCAC
>CAJQGO010000166.1 GCA_905477565.1 uncultured Planctomycetota bacterium | reverse complement strand
CAGAACGTTGTCGAGATGAGGATTGATGATGACCAAGACTGTATTTGGTTGCGGGTTGATGTCGCTGGTGGCGCGAGTTGTCATGTTGGATATCGATCCTGCTTTTACCGAAAAGTTCCAGTGGGTGTGCAGCGAGACAGCGGCTCGGAACTTGAGTTCATCGAGACCGAGAAAACATTTGATCCAAAAGAAGTCTATGGTGATGCACCAAATCCAACGCAGTTGTAATCCAGTGAGTGAATGACAAGGCGATTTTTCTATGGCTGATGTATCTACAACACAACTTGCACTCATTCGCCAGTTAAAGTTCTGTGCTGGTCACAGGCTCTACCGGCACGAAAGCAAATGTGCTTTTTTTCACGGGCACAATTATCGTGTTGATCTTGAGGTGGTTGCTGCAAAAGGCGGTGACGAAGTTGATGAAGTTGGTCGCGTAGTAGATTTTTCACTTATCAAAAAGCGAATGCTTGGTTGGCTTGACGATCACTGGGATCATGCATTCCTGATCTACGAAGAAGACAAGAATGCTCTAGCCGCTATTCAGATGGTGGAGCCGGTCAAGTATTTTGTCATGCCTCATAATCCTACGGCAGAAAATATGGCGAGATATCTTCTGGAAATCGTTGCCCCGCATGTCTTAACAGATCTCGGCGTCGTTGCCCGACAGGTTTCTCTGTGGGAGACCAGTGAGTCGTGTGCCGTAGCCACACGTCCTGAGCATTCGAAGGCTATTGGCCCAGCCATGCCCGGGACTGCCATTATCAAAGATAGTCGAAGTTCGGTGACGTCATGAGTACTTCAGAAACACGTGGGAGTCTGGGACGTTTTCCAACAACTCGGCTTCGAAGAAATCGGCAGCATGAATGGCTTCGAGATGTGGTCGCGGAGACGAGGGTGTCGCCGCACGATCTTATATGGCCACTGTTTGTACATGACAAGGCAGAGCGTGAACCCATTGCCGCAATGCCCGGTGTTGATCGTTTGCCAATTAAAGAAGTTGCCAAGGCGGCAGCCGATGCAAAGTCTTTGGGTATACCCGCTCTTGCTCTGTTTCCGGTTGTTGCTTCAGAGCACAAGACCGTTGATGGACAGTATGCTCTTGATCCAGAAAATCTGATATGCCGGACCATCCAAGCGGTGCGAGCTGAAACAGATAATGACGTCGGTATTATCTGTGACGTTGCACTCGACCCATACACAACACATGGTCACGACGGACTGCTCAAAAATGGCCGTATTGTAAATGATGAGACAGTTGCTGTGCTGCAGCAGCAAGCCAGAGTGCTTGCCCAGGCTGGTTGCCATATCGTTGCACCATCAGACATGATGGATGGCAGAGTGCGGGCGATCAGAACTGCACTTGATGAAAATCAACAGGAAGAGGTTGGTATCCTCTCATATGCAGCAAAGTATGCATCTGCATTTTATGGACCTTTTCGTGATGCGCTTGGCAGCCATGCGGCCCTTGGTACTGCAAAATCTCTTGGCGTTGCAGATAAGAAGACGTATCAGATGAATCCAGCAAACACAGACGAAGCACTCAGAGAGGTTGCATTTGATCTTGATGAGGGCGCTGATTTAATCATGGTCAAACCAGCCATGACATGTTTGGATATCATCTATCGGGTCAAGCAAGCCTTCGGTGTTCCCACACTTGCCTATCAGGTGAGTGGAGAATATGCCATGATTCAGGCAGCTACAGCCAACGGCTGGCTCGATGGGGATCAGGCTGCATTCGAAGCAGTTCTCGCAATAAAACGATCTGGTGCTGACGCGATTCTGACCTATTTCGCACCAAAAATCGCCCGACAGTGCTGAAACACGTGAGGTAGACGGAACCAGATCAGGCCTCTCAGAGGGTTTTTCAATTTCTGGACGACAGTCTCGTGTTGACGGCAACCGGTTACATTTCTCATGATTTGGGGGATTGGAAGTGGACAAGCCGTTCAATTTCCATCGTATGATTCAAACCTGTTTTCAAAAACGATGGTTCCCGTCGTCTTCGGAAGAAACCTCCCTGAAAGGATGCTATGCACGCTTCACGCATTTTAACCCTCAGCCTCGCACTGTTCGGATGTCTTGTCCTCATGCTGTCCCCCGTTTCAGCAATCGCGCAAACCCCCTCGGCAGTTGATACGGAATTAGAGCGAGTACGTGGCAATTGGCGAGTTGTTGAACTCGTTGAAAATGGACAGGAAATACCGGACGAACAGATGCAGTACTGGCTGCCTGGAGGTGGAAATCTGGAAATAGTTGACTACACAATTCTTTTCTCAGACCCAGTTGGTGGAAGCAAAACGACACGTGAGTTCCGGATTGATCCAACGTCTTATCCGAAAAGAATTACCATTAAGAATAAGGATACAGAAACAGGGAAGGGTATCTATAAATTTGATGAGGGTAAACTCGTCGTCTGTTTTTCACGAGATGTCTCAAAGGTGCCTACCGAGTTTGGTGCTCCAAAAGATTCTGCACGCGCTCTCGTCGTGCTGGAAAAATATGAGCCCAATAACTCAGCAACCCCAAAGGGTGCCCCACGACCTGCTCCTAAGCCAGTTCATGATAATCCCCCTGATATGAGCCAGTGGCAGAGTGCCAAGCCAGCACCACCCCCGGCTGTCGTACCAGGTGGTGGTGTGACATCACGTGTACTGACTGATGCTGAGGTTCGGGAAATGGCTGTTGGAACATGGCGTATGACAGATACCGAAGGATCGGTTGACATTACGTACAACGTCGACGGAACGTTTCAGACCTATCGGTATTATCAGATGCTTCGAAACTTCCAATCAGTATTTGTACCGACTCCGATTTCCAGTGGTACATGGATGATATCGAATGGTCGGCTGATTACACATGTAACCGCCTCGTCACGAGTTGGTTTAACGAATCAGACGCTTACGCCAGCGGTTCGTTCAATCTCTCAGACAGATCTTATCCTTGTTGATAACTTTGGTCGTGTGTCGAGGTCTGTGCGAGTGCGATAATAAGCCCTCGATTGGGGTCTCACTAGACAACGTTCTAAAACAGCTTCCGCAGATCAACTCGTCGAAATGGGTGATCTGGGGAAGCTGTTTACTTTTATTGAGTTAGGCCTCAATGCCGCGAAGCTACCAAACATCACCAGTTTCTCCCTTTTCAATCAAACAAAGATCAGACTACGGCTGACAAAGTAGCGTAGTTTTAACGTTTATGCCGATAAAAAAAGCATAAATGTCATTCTTCAGGCAGTGCTCCAATGTGAGCTGCCTTGTTTGCTGTTCGTGGAGGGCCCAGTCGTGAAACGACCGGGAAAGAGAGAACGTCTTTTCGCAAAACTCTGTGGAATGGTGTGCGCAGTTCTTCTGTTCTCTTCTTTGTCGTTCAACACACGTGCTTCACCACCGGATGATCAGTTCCCGACAAGTATCATTCGTGAAACGCAATTCGAATCTGTCCAGCTTCAGCCTGAGGAAATACCGGCACCACTTCCTCAGGAAACGAGTGAATCAGAGAGTATGGCGGAACCAAGCGACAGTCAGACGATTCTTGCACCAGACCAACCCGGAAATATTCAACGTGGTGCGGGTCAACAATTGGGTGGACTCTCTGATCCGAACGATACCGTACTTGACCCCAATCAGGTCGGTAATCTCATGACCAGACTTGATGCCCTGGAAGATGGTGGCGAGAAGTTACCAATTGTGCGACTCAGTGGTTTCTTTCAACTCGATAGCGGAATCTACAGCCAAGATACCCTCGCACGTACTTATTTTGGGAACATGCAAAACGGTGTCGGTTTCCGAAGAGCTCGTCTTCAGGCAATCGGAAAAGTTACAGAAACAAATGCATTCAGTATCGAAATGGATTTTGGTCAATCAGGTAGACCAAGTTTCCTTGATGTCTGGGGTGAGCAGTCAGAGCTCCCGTATTTAGGAACGATTCGTATCGGTCAATTTAGGCAGCCCGGTACCATGGATAGTTGGACAAGCGTTCGACACCTGAACTTTCTTGAACGTTCAGCTCCATTTATGGCTCTTGATCCTTTCCGCCGTATCGGCATTATGGCCTATGACATCAGTGATGATGAGCGTACGAGTTGGGCGTATAGCGTCTATGGCACTGGACTTACATTTTACAACACAGGTTCTCAAAGCAACTATCGTACGTTCGGCGATAATACAACCGGAGTGCAGATCGGTGATCAAGGTGGGGTCACCTTTGCATCAAGGATCACACACCTTGTTCATTATGATGAACCCTCTGATGGAAGATATTTATTACATGTTGGAACAGGATTCATTTACGCTCAAATTGGTGGTGATCCTAATGCTAGTCCTACTCCAGGGGACCCATTTGAGTCTTTTGCGCAGAGTTATCGAACAAGCACATTACCAGAGTTCTTTGTCGGAGATATATCATCAGGCGGCAAGATCACCGCGGCTGGAACACCAGCAGTGCTTGATACTGGTCGTTTTTTGGCGACGCATTTCAGCCTTTATCATCTTGAACTTGCGTTCAATCGTGGCCAATTCAATTTTCAAAGCGAAGTCATGTTAGAGCCCGTACAACAAGCAGTAGGACCACTTCTTCTCCAGTCTGGCGCGTATATGCAGTGCGGGTATTTTCTCACAGGAGAACACGCGAAATACCTCAAACAGGCTGGGGTTTTTGATTACAACGTGAATCCTTTTACACCATTTTTCGGAACAGGACGCAGAGGACGTATACGTGGCTGGGGCGCTTGGGAACTTGCATTTCGATGGTCCTATCTTGATCTTACAAATCGTGACTATGACCCAGCCAACTATCTTCCAGACCCAGATGCTGCGTTACCACCAGATCCACAATTCGGTGTTCTCAACGAGTCAACGGTAGCAATCAATTGGTGGTGGAACCGATCGATGCGTGTGCAGTTTAATTGGATTCATAGCATGCCATCGTATACGGCACGAACCACTTCGGCGAATCCTCCGACGATCACGGGTCCCGTTCCGTTCAATATTTTTGCGACACGATTTCAAGCCGAGTTCTAGGAGTCATCATGCAGAAAATAGTATTCCTTATTTTCTTTATCACTGTCGGTAACGTTTTTGCTGATGAAAAGAGTGATAGACCAGACAACCAAGATGGCTATTGTGATCTCTGCGGAAGTTGTCAATGTATTCGTCGCATACCAGTTGCAAAACCAATTATGAAAGAAGTGAAAAAAATATGTATTCATACGAAGAGTGAAGATGTGATTATCCCGGGCCCAGCGTGTCTCTGTGGAAAAACGCATGGACGTGATGAATGTGGGTGTTTTTGGTATCCGCTTTGGAAACCAACGTGGGCGAAAGTGATAAAAAAAACAATTCCGGTAACGACTGAAGTGACACGAAAGGTTCCTAGTTATGAGTGGGTGCTTGAAGAACGGTGCAACCACTGCCGCTGATGGCCTTGTGCTCAAAGAAATGTGTCGAATAAATGTGGTTACAATCAGTAGCATCTCGCCTTTCAAGAAGAACCGGGTGATTTCATTTGCAACCTGCTTAGGTATATGGACTGATTGCTGGTGTACGGCGACCACCTTTGAATGACGAGCGATTTGAATCGGTTATGAATAAAAAAATAGTAATAGCTGAGAATCCAAACGCAGGTGCACAAGACAAGCAATCGCTCCTCAGCGATCTGAAAGCCAGACTCATTGCACGAGGCTATCTTGTTGAACAAGAAAGCGACAGAAAAAAAATTCAGGACATGGTGGGTACTGACAGTAGTACAAACGAGGGAAAAATCGAGTGCGTTATATGTGCGGGTGGTGATGGAACAATTGGCTTTGTTGCAAATTGTTCAGCTCCTACAACCCCGTTAGCAATTCTTCCACTTGGAACAGAAAATGTTCTTGCGAAGCAACTCGGTTTTGATTGTGATATCAATCGACTCATGGACAAAATAGATAGTTCTAAAACATTCGCAATCGATGCTGGTGAAGCGAACGGACAGCTTTTTCTAGCGGTCGCTTCGGTCGGCTTTGATGCGGAAGTCGTGCGGCTTCTCAGTGCTCGACGAACCGGTCACATTGACCACACAACATGGGTTCGGCCGATTTTACAGGCACTTGGTGGATATCAATTTCCCAAGATTCGCGTCCGGACCGAAGGAAATGAAAAGGCGGTTCATACTCGCTGGGCATTTGTCTTCAATGTGCCACGATATGCGCTCGGACTTCGATTTGTTGCTGAGGGTGATTGTGCTGATGGACGACTCGATCTGTGTTGTTTTCGTGGGGGTCGTTGGTGGAATGGTCTCCGGTATTTTATCGGTGTGCTTTTTGGTTGGCATCGAAGCTGGCGTGATACACACGTGGAGCAAGTAACAGAAATTGCAATCGAATCTGATGAGCCAGTCCCATACCAGCTTGATGGTGACCCGGGTGGTGAGTTGCCGGTAACAATCCGAGTACTCCCTGGCCGTCTTACGTTCGTTGGCAGCTCACCAGTAGCGGACTCATAAAGCAAGAGTGCCAAGAGAAATTCTACAGAACTTTATTGAAAGTGCGTATCTGGCGGAATATGCAGAACTACTTGCCTTGCGGGCGAAATGACTTCATGCGAGTTGGTTCTGTTTCCAGGTAAGGTGGTTGGGGCTTCCCAGTGTGAATGAGATCAATGCAGTAGGGAATTGCAGGGAAAACTGCATCAAGGCATTCACAAATACTTTTGGGACGACCTGGAAGATTGACGACCAAAGTGCCACCGCACACACCCGCAGTCTGGCGAGAAAGAATTGCGGTGGGCACATATTGAAGTGATACCTGCCGCATCAGTTCACCAAACCCAGGTAACATTTTTGAACACACACGCTCAGTTGCCTCAGGCGTGATATCACGTGGTGCAGGTCCGGTACCGCCTGTTGTGATAATAAGACAGCATCCATGGCTGGACATGTCTTCGATAGCTGCAGCAACACAGTCGACTTCATCTGAAACAATTTGAATTTCAGGTTCCCAGGAAACAGAAAGTACCTCACGAAGATAATTTTGAACCGCTGGCCCACCTTCGTCAGCATATTCACCACGGCTGGCCCGGTCTGAGACTGTCAGAATTCCTATACGAATCAAGCCCCCACATTTTTTTCCTCCGTCCAGTCCGTTACTCACCCCAGAACACCCTTGGTCTCGAGGAGCTCGATGATTGCATCCACACATCGACTGACTGGAAGCTCGTCAGTAGGAAGTACAAGATCTGCTTCTAATGGAGTTTCATATGGTGCAGATACACCAGGGAAATTACCCAGTTCACCTGCATCTGCTTTTGCATACTGTCCCTTCTCATCACGAGCCCGGCAGACTTCCACTGGTGCCGAGAGGTGGATCGTGAGAAATCGTTCTGCCCCAACAAGTTCGGCGGCTTTCTGTCTCGACTGCTCATCAGGTGCAACAAAAGCTGCAACGACGATGAAGCCGGCATCATTTGCAATCTTTGCTACTTCTACGGATCGTCGAAGGTTTTCACTTCTTTCGCTCGCAGAGAAGCCAAGATCCCGGCTTATGCCAAGTCGCATGGCTTGTCCATCGAGAACCATAATGGCACGACCATCATCGAAGAGTTTCCGCTCAAGTGCCTGAGCGATTGTTGTCTTTCCTGAACCGGTGAGGCCCGTAATGAGGACAGTTACTGGATTTTGTCCGAAACGAGCCTGGCGTTCTTCAATGGTCACCTCACTGGAAGAGACCGTTAGGCCCTCGGTTGCCGGCTCATCGTCCCAGTGGGCAGCGCCTTCTTCTGGTTCTCGATCGAGGATCATACCTGCGCCGACAGTTCCGTTTGTCATTCGGTCAATAATGATAAAGGAGCCGGTTGTACGATTGCGTCGATATGAATCATGAGCTATTGGGACAGCAAGAGTCACCCCACAGCGACCAATCTCATTGAGTGCTAACGTCGGTGCAGGTTCGCGATGAAGTGTATTGATATCGACTCGATACTTGAGGGAACTTACTCGGCCAGGTGTAACTTTGCCGGTCTGTTTGAAAAGATATTCTTTTCCAGGAATGAGTGCTGTTTCATCCATCCAGACAAGCATCGCTTCAAATTTCTGATCAACCTTCGGCATATTCCCCACACGGACAATCATGTCACCACGACTGGAGTCAATTTCATCTTCAAGCGTGAGGGTTACTGACTGGGGAGCAAATGCCTCGTCACGTTCACCATCAAAAGTCACAATCGATTGGATGCGACTCTTCTTACGAGATGGCAAGGTAATGATTTCATCACCCTTTCGAATAATTCCTGATGCAACAGTCCCAGCAAAACCACGAAAGTCAAGGTTTGGTCGTGTGACGTATTGCACGGGAAATCGAAAGTCCTCCATGTTACGGTCGGAACCGATGTAGACCGTTTCGAGAAGGTGCATGAGTGGTGGACCCTCATGCCACGCCATTTTTTCACTGTTGGTCACGACATTGTCACCTTTGAGTGCTGAGATTGGCATGAAGTGCACATCGGGTAATTCAAGTCTCGCAGCAAAGTCCACATAGTCTCGACGAATGGATTCAAATACTTCCTGACTGTAATCAACAATGTCCATCTTGTTGATTGCCACAATGATATGTTTGATGCCAAGGAGTGACACGATAAAAGAGTGACGTTTGGTTTGTGGAAGAACTCCGTGTCGCGCATCAATTAAAATAATTGCAAGATCAGCAGTGGATGCTCCAGTGGCCATGTTTCGCGTGTACTGCTCATGGCCCGGCGTGTCAGCTATGATGAATTTTCGTTTTTCCGTTGAGAAATAACGGTATGCGACATCGATCGTGATTCCCTGTTGTCGCTCATCTTCAAGCCCATCAGTAAACAGGGCAAGGTCGACTTCTTCGCCCGTTGTTCCGTAACGCGTCGTATCCTTTTTTATAGCCGTAAGCTGATCTTCATAAATCATTTTCGACTCATAAAAGAGTCGACCGATGAGCGTGCTTTTACCGTCATCTACGCTGCCACAGGTAATGAACCGAAGAAGTTCTTTCTGCTCATGTTGCGTGAGGTACTCATCGATGTCAGTTGCAATTAGCGATGATTGGTGAGACATAGACTAAAAGTATCCCTCTCTCTTTTTCTTCTCCATTGAGCCGGCTTCATCACT
>CAJQGO010000165.1 GCA_905477565.1 uncultured Planctomycetota bacterium | reverse complement strand
TTGCCGTCCTCGCCAGTTGAGTCGGTGTACTTGAAATGCAGGAAGAAGAAGTCGTAGTCATTCCAACAGGCTTTCAGTTCGTCAACCTGTTCTCCGAGTGTCTGCGGTGTGCCCACAAGTTTCATACCAACAAGGCTGGCAAGCCCCTTGTACATCGGGTAGACCGCAATTGCGGCCGCTCGCAGCCCGTAGAGTTCTTCATATGTGGGCAAAGCTGGCTTGGCAGCAAATCCTCGTAACGTCAGACCGTTTGCTTTGGGCTCATCTTTGAGGATTTCGCAGGCCTGCCGGACAAACTCGTTGGCGATCTCGGCAGTTTTTGCGGCGGCTGGATCAAGCGGTTGTGGGTCGAGAGGTGGTACACCAATAGCCTGAGGATCGGTATCAGCAACTCTGCCATCAAGGCCGCTTCCTCTGAATACGACAACAAAACGGTGCTCTTTGACCGGCTTCACAAAGACTTCGTAGCCGTCGATTGCAACAGCCTGAAGTTTTTCGACAACCTGAAAACTCTCTTCTGAAGGAATACGACCAGCCCGTCGATCGCTGATCAGTCCGTTGCTATCGAGCGTACAGAAATTACCACGAGCAGCGACATCATGCGGTCCAAGTTCAAAGCCAATGCCGGTCGCCTCCAGGGCGCCGCGCCCGATCTTGAACTCAAGCGGATCGTAGCCAAAAAGGCCAAGGTGTCCGGGGCCTGAACCTGGCGTGATGCCAGGTAGCACTGGGATGCTTGAGCCGCTCGTACCAACTCCAGCAAGCCTGTCAAGGTTTGGTGTCACAGCGGTCTCGAGTTCTGTCTTTCCACCCGGATCCAACGGCAGCCCACCGAGCCCATCTGCAACGAGCATAATAATCTTGGAGCTATTCGTGCTTTTGAGTTCTTGGATCAGTTCGTGTTCAGTCACAACAGGGTCTCCAGAAGACGAGTAGAAAAATAGACAGACGGATTCTCAGTTGTCGGTTTCAGAGCCGGGGTCTGCAAGGGGAGGGGCTTCACGTTCGTGCTGCCAGCGAAGCTTGAAGCCGAGATGGGTCAGATAACCAATCGGGCCTGACAGAAATGTAAGCGTCAAAGAGAGGCTGCGGAGCGGCCAGGGGATGCCGCACGCGACTGCCTCGCGGGCAACCACGGTTCCGACCACCATGTCGAAGGCGAGATAATGAGTCCAGGCCGCCGCGAATACAAAGTCGTCGTCGAAAATAGTGCGGAGTCCGGAAAGTGTCATCACGTCGGCCTGTGGTGGGCCAATTGTAGCGAATTTCCACGAAATAATGCCCAGGTAGATAGCAGCTAATACTGCTGGAATGAGTTGCTTGCACAACGTATCCCGGACAAAAGTCTGTCTTGGAAATACGATCAGGGGAATCCAGGCAAGGAGTGCAATTGTATTTGTTAATTGAAAGAGTTGCTGTGCCATCCTCTTCTCCGGTAAGGTTTCGCAGTCTCAAATGCGATGGTTGGTATGCTTCGCTTCGACTGAAAGCCTAGCATGCTCAAGACTGAGCATCATTGTTTCCATGTTTTCCTCTCGTTCCTTCAAGAGCTATCCCGATTATGAGTGCTGTTCGATCCAAATCGTCTGATGACCCAATTTCCTATGATGCTTCTGCTGTGCTTGCTACCGGTGGAATTCAGCAAACAGATTTGGATGACCTTGCAGGTTCGCTCTCTACAGCAAGAGAAGAAAGCCTGAATGATCTCGATCGTTGGCGAGCAGATGGTGCTGGCGAAGAGTCACTCGATCCAGCGTTTCTCGATTTGCCAGAACGACTCCTGGCAGATTACGGAACACGTCGTCCAGAGAGTGAATTGTTTTCAATACTCCGAACGTCAAGGCGACTTCGAGAAGCTGTTGATCGTGTTGTTGTGCTTGGTATCGGTGGATCCTATATGGGCACTCGTGCACTATTCGAGTCATGCTGCCATCCTTTTCACAACGAACTTTCTCGTGGAGAACGAGGCGGACGGCCTCGGCTGTCATTCGAAGGATTCAATATTGATAATGATTCTGCACAAGGTCTGCTTGATGTGCTTCGATCACAACCAAGTGGTGGCGACGGGGATGATCTTCTTGCGCAATGGGCGATGCTCGTAGTCAGCAAAAGTGGTGGCACTCTTGAGACCGCTGCAGCGACACGACTTTTTCTCAGTGCGCTTTCTGAATCACTTGGCCCTGACGCCAAGCGAGTAGCAGAGCGAGTTGTTCCGATAACGGGTGCAAGTGGAAAGCTGGCGAGCCTGGCAAAGACACTCGGATGTCCTGATGTTTTTGGGATTCCTGATGGCGTCGGCGGCCGCTTCTCGGTTTTTACCGCTGTGGGTTTATTGCCAGCCTCACTTGTTGGAATCGATGTTGTGCGTTTGCTTGAGGGCGCTGCAGCAATGACGCGTCGCTTTCGTGAGTCACCAGTTTCTGAAAACCCCGTGCTGCAATACGTCGCAGTATCTCACCTGGCTGAGAAAAAAATGGGAGCAACGATTCGAGTTCTTTCGAGTTGGAGTAACCAGCTTGAATCAGTCGGTCTCTGGTACGACCAGTTACTTTCTGAAAGTCTTGGGAAAGATGAAAAGGGGGCGACACCACTTACTACAGTCACAACGCGAGATCTTCACTCACGGGGGCAGCAGCATCAAGATGGCCGCCGCGATAAGATCATTACGAATCTGTGTGTTGGCGAGTCCCGCCGTGATCACATTGGGCTGCCGCCGCTGAGTGGCTCCTCCGGGAACGAAGACCAACTCGATGACCTTATTGGTACAACCTGGCCATCGATGCTTGCAGCTGCGACGGATGGTACGAATGAAGCATATGCCTCGGTGAAGCGTCCAACGGCCACGATTCACCTGCCCCAAATCGATGAATTTACAATTGGTCAACTTCTTCAGATGCTTATGCTTGCTACGGTTGTCGAGGGACGACTTGTTGGAACGAATCCTTACGGGCAGCCGGGCGTAGAGGCATATAAAAAATTCATGATGAAGAGGCTACGCCCCGACGGGTGATTGAAGTTCTGGTGACTGAAGTTTTATTGTCTGGCGTTCTTAGGTCTCAAAGCTCGTAGGTGTGGGGAAACAAATGGCCGTTACAATCACATGGACAGGACATTCAACGTTTCTTGTCGACACTGGAGCGGGGGTACTTCTTGTCGATCCATTTCTTGATGAATGTCCAACGTCCCCCATTCAGGCATCAGATGTTCATTGTGATGCAATTCTGATCACTCACGGCCACTTTGATCATATTGCAGACGCCGTATCGATTGCACAAAGAACACAATGTCCGGTTCTGTGTGCTTTTGAGATAGCTGAGTGGTTGGCCAAGCAGGGCATCGATAGTGCTGTAGGCATGAATCTCGGTGGCACGACGAACGTGCCGGGCGGTTCTGCAAAAATGGAAATGGCGCACCATTCATCGAGCCTTCCGGATGGCACATATGCCGGTCCCGCAGCGAGTTGGCTGCTCGATGTAGGAGGGAAGCGAATATTTGTAGCGGGTGATACATGTCTCTTTTCTGATATGGAACGCATCGGCAAGCAGGACAGTCAAGGGAGACGACTTGACCTGGCTATTCTCCCGATCGGAGACATGTTTACGATGGGACCAGCCGATTCGCTCGAAGCGATTCGCCTCTTAGGGCCAAAGGCGGTGATGCCTTGTCATTACGGTACATGGCCTCCTATTGAGCAGGACGTAGAGGCATGGGCGAAATGCGTTCGTGACGGAGGTGTCGCTGAGCCGCAGGTGCGTGCGCCTGGACAATCAGTAACCCTCAAGTAAGTCGAGGCTCAATAAGCTCTGGTTTTTGAATATTGCGACGAGGCAAGTCGAAGGAAACGAAAGGACTTCATTCGATCGATTCGCTCTCTGGCACCTGCACTTCGACCTTGCTGCCGACGATTCGCACTGGGAAAATATCAACCTTAAGAGCCGGATTATCACACCAGGCACCATCGCATGTTTGAAATCGCCATGCATGCCAAGGGCAGGTGACGACACCTTCAACGATGGGCCCGGATCCAAGTGATGCGCCCATATGTGGGCAGAGATCGTCCATTGCATGGTATGATTCACCATCGAAAAAGACCGCGATGAGTCGTCCGGCAACTTCGAACGTGCGACCTTCACCAGCCGGTATGTCACCAGTAGAAAGAACTGGTGTGAACGGAATGTCTGGGGTATCAGTTGTCATGAGTGCTCCGACACTATGATATCGGAATCGTCAGATCTAGCATCTGTGTTTTTGTCGTTTTCTGTACGAGCAAACAACGTGCCCCAATCAATCAAACTCCTGGTGCTTGATGTAGACGGCACAATTACAGATAGTCGGCACGAAGTCACAGCAGCAGCGAAGCAAGCTGTGCATAAGGCGCAGACCGCCGGCATACGCGTGATGCTAGCGACCGGTCGTCGATACCGGGACGTCCTTCCTGTGGCAACTGAACTGGGGCTCGTTGGGCCAGTCGTAACTGCTTCAGGAGCACTGGTGAAGATGCCGGTGCATCATGAAACACTTTTTCGCTCGGGTTTTCAGGAAACGACACTCTCACAAGTTCTCGAGTGTGTGGTCGGCTTTGGCCATGAGCCAGTTCTTTACACCGACAGTTTCAATGAGGGTTTTGACTTCTACTGTCGGACGCTTGTCGCACGTAATAACGACGGTGCGCTAACCGGATTTGGTGAATATCTTCAGAAAAACAAACAGCTGGCTCGGGTCGTGACAACGCTCTGTGAATCTCCACCTGAAGATACGTTTTCAGGATTTGTCATGGGAAATGTCAGTGAAATGGAATCACTCGAGCTTGCCCTGAATACACGTTTCCCTGGCATGTTGT
>CAJQGO010000164.1 GCA_905477565.1 uncultured Planctomycetota bacterium | reverse complement strand
TGGCAATCAGTGGAATCCGTATCGATCGTGAGAGGGGAACACTTATCCTGTTTTTCATGCTTTTAGTTCAAATGGGCAGGCGATCATCTTTAGACAACTATTATATTCGCTCAAAGAATATGTCCGTTGTACAAAACGTCTTACGGCCCTCAATTATAGGACGTTTTCGCCGCACCTCCCTCGCTTCGCGTCAATAAAAAAATACGACGGCTTCCCTGCATAACCAAGATCAAAGAAGACGCGAAAAGCTTTCACTCATCGCTGCTACGGAGATTCGCTAAAGCTGTATAGTCCTCGAGTGTCGTCGTATCACCGACTGTTTCACGACCAGCAGCTATATCCCGAAGAAGGCGTCGCATGATCTTGCCACTGCGTGTCTTTGGGAGGGTTGCCGTAAAGTGAACGTCATCGGGTGAGGCGATCGCACCTATTTGCTGACGAACATGCTGCCGCAATTCTTTTTTCAATGCTTCACCTGGTTCGCCAGACTTCAGCGTGACGAAGACCGAAATTGCCTCACCTTTGACGTCATGCGGACGGCCAACTGCTGCTGCCTCTGCAACAGATGGATGACTGACCAACGCACTTTCAATTTCAATCGTCGAAAGTCGATGACCGGCAACATTAAGCACATCATCAATCCGACCCATAATCCAGTAGTAGCCGTCTTCATCCTGCCGTGCGTTATCACCGGCAAGATACTTTCCTGGAACTTGCTCCCAATAGGTTTCAACAAAACGTTCTTCATCTCCCCAGATGCCCCGAAGCATACCCGGCCAAGGCTTTGTCATAACAAGCCACCCACCTTCACCCGGTTCAACTGGCTCACCAGAAGCATCAACAATTTCTGGACAAACTCCTGGCAACGGTAACGTGCAGCTACCTGGCTTCGTGGGAATACAACCAGGAAGCGGGCTCATCATGATCCCACCAGTCTCTGTTTGCCACCACGTATCGACAATGGGGCAGCGTTCGCCACCTATTGTCTCGTGGTACCACATCCAAGCTTCAGGATTAATACCTTCCCCAACAGTGCCAAGTAAGCGAAGGCTCGAGAGATCTTTGCCGTCAATATGTTCGGGGCCCCATTTCATAAATGCCCGAATAGCCGTTGGAGCTGTGTAAAAAATAGTTGGCTTTTCTTCTTCGATAATATCCCAGAAGCGTCCTTGGTGGGGCGTGTCTGGTGCACCTTCGTAGATAAGAATTCCCACGCCAGCCGCCAACGGACCATATGTGACATAACTGTGCCCTGTGATCCAACCACAGTCAGCCGTACACCAGAACAGATCATCGTCGCGCAAATCAAAAACCCACTCTGCCGTTGTTTTTGCCCATACCAAATAACCGGCCGTTGTGTGCTTAATTCCTTTTGGCTTTCCGGTTGAGCCGCTCGTGTAGAGAATAAAAAGTGGTGACTCGGAGTTCATCGGCACAGGTGCAAAGTCTCCCGATTCATCAGCAATCATGTCATGCCACCACACGTCCCGCCCATCAACCATCGTGACTTCTTGGCCAGTGCGTTTAAGAACAACAACATGTTTCACGGTGGGTGATTTCTTGACAGCTTCATCAACGTTTGCCTTGAGTGGTAAAGCACTGCCTCGACGCCATCCACCATCAGAGGTTATGACAGCAACAGCCTGTGCGTCGTTATTTCGATCTGCAATCGCTTCACTTGAAAAGCCACCAAAAATAACAGAGTGAACTGCTCCGATTCTCGCACATGCCAACATTGCGATAACGAGTTCTGGTGTCATTGGCATGTAGATCGAAACAACATCACCTTGCTTGACACCAAGCCTTGATAATCCTGCTGCAGCTTTGCTCACTTCTTCCTTAAGTTCGTTATACGAGAGTGTCCGCCGTTCACCGGTAGGCTCACCAACCCACACGATCGCCGTCTTATCACCTCGTCCAGCCTCAACATGCTGATCGATGCATGCTGCTGAAGCATTTGTTTGCCCACCCACAAACCACTCTGCATGTGGAGCATTCCATCGCAACACTTCGTCGTATGGTTTCATCCATGGTAATAATTGAGCCCGCTCTGCCCAGAAACCATTTGGATCATTTTTAGCCTGATCATAGAGGGCTTGGTACGCTTCCATCGAACCGATACGAGATCGGCTTGAAAAGTCTTTCGATGGCGGAAATGAGCGATGCTCTTGCATCACACTTGCAACTCGCCCTGCCGCCTTATCATTCGCTGACATGTTCTGCTCCTCACCCAATTTTCAATAGAACTCTCGCTGTATATCAGCATGTGTCCCCAAAACTTATTCCCAACCCACGACCAGTTCGCACGGCCGAACCATTCGGGTCGACCCGGGAGAGTCGTTTGATCGCCGAAGCAATAGGCACACTCTCAATTTCTGGAGGACGGTAGCATACCATCTCGCCAAAACGCCCTTCATGAATCATTTGCACGGCTAAAACACCGAACTCTGTTGCAAGAACTCTGTCGAACGTAGTTGGGCTTCCACCACGCTGAAGATGCCCGAGAACAACGGTTCGTGTCTGCCTGTCTAATCGTTGTGCAATTTCCCCGGCAACAACTTGACCGATTCCACCAAGTTTTACCTGCTCGTTCACGTTTATTGATGTCCTACAAACCATATCACCTGTCGGCAATGTCGCCCCCTCAGCAACAACGAGTAACGAGTCTCGCCGACCTACTGATTCACGATCCATAATTTTCTGACAGACGCTCTCGAAAGTCCATGAGATTTCGGGCACCAAAATAACATCGGCTCCCCCGGCAAGCCCAGCATGGAGTGCGATCCACCCGGCATGACGACCCATCACCTCGAGCACCATAATTCGTTCGTGACTCGCTGCAGTTGTTCGTAACCTGTCTAACGCGTCAGTTGCCGCTGATACAGCAGAATCAAAACCAAACGTAAATGCAGTAGCACCGAGGTCGTTATCAATTGTTTTCGGGACTCCAACTACCGGTATACCGAACTGATGAAACTGATCTGCAATTGCAAGTGAGCCATCTCCTCCAATACAGATTAAGCCACAGACATCGAGTTGACGAACAGTATGGGCAACACCAGCCAACAAACTTGGGTCAATGGACAGACGATTATCTTCACCCGTTGTTGCTGCAAATCGCCCACGATTTGTTGAGCCAAGGATCGTCCCTCCCTGAGTGAGGATGCCACTGGTATTCGCCGGTGTTAGTGGCATGTATTCAACCGGATCAACAAGTCCTTCATATCCACGCAGAAAACCAATGCATGAAAAACCAAGCCGTTCAGAAGACAGGACAGCTGCTCGTATAACCGCATTGAGTCCCGGACAATCACCACCACTGGTGAGGATACCAATGCATGGTTTCTGATTTTTCATCAACGTCTCCTTCATCAACGCACAAGCATCAACACAGGCAAACTAATCACTGCCGTTGGATTCAAGATGTTACGTCACGTGCCAGCAAGCTGGATAGCTCACGAGAAACAATGGCCTA
>CAJQGO010000163.1 GCA_905477565.1 uncultured Planctomycetota bacterium | reverse complement strand
GGAAGATATTCTTGGGCCGACGCAGTCAGTAACAGGACGAATGTGAGAATGATGGTGCTCGCTACCAGATGCAGCCTAAAAATATTTGGCACATATTTGGGTTGTATTTTGATCATATTCATATGAACGTGGCTCCGTGTTTTTGGCCGCTCGTGTGCTTCCGGTTCCGACAAACAGGAAAAACGAGTCCAGTAAAGTTTCTCGACGCAGTATGCCAGTGGTTATGCATCCTGTCAGGAGTGACAACTCTAGGCCGAGAATCCGCACGATCCCTACAGTCGGGCAGGTGAGCGTTTTGCAAGAGGCCTGCCGCCCGAAAACACAACCCATCCGGTAAAGTCGTGACCTAAGATAGAAGGATCGGCAGTCTGCAAAAACCAGATGTTTCATACACAAGATGAAGAAATTACCAGCATGCCAAAACTAGGACTGGCTCTATCAGGTGGCGGTTTTCGTGCAACCCTCTACCATCTCGGCGTGATTCGCTATCTCAGAGATACTGGGACATTGCAGGAAGTCAGTGATATTGCTTCGGTTTCTGGTGGATCGATTCTCGCCGCCCATCTCGTGTTGAATTGGGACAAGTACACCGGTGACGAAGAAGAATTTGCAGCAGCGGCGTCTGAGATCATCAACTTTGTTCAATTCGATGTTCGTAACCACATTGTTCGCCGCCTGCCCTTTATTTACAGCCTTCGTATGTTCGGGAAGTTGGCTCGTAGAGAAATGAGTTATCTTTCACCCAACGCAGTTCTCGAGCGGTATTATCGAGAGTTTCTGTATGGTGATACGTGTTTATACGAACTACCAGATATACCACGGCTTCACATTCTTGCCACAAATGTGAGTGACGGTGTGTTGTCGGTATTCAATAAAAATGGTCTCTACATTCAGCAAAGAAATAATGCCGGAAAATTTGAGTTCGAACGTATTCCGGGTCAGATGGCAACACTCCCCCGAGTAGTTGGGGCTTCATCCGCATTTCCTGGTTTCTTCCCACCAGTCGAAATATCAGCGGAAGACCTTGGTGTTCGTGAAGGGCAATTCCCAACGGAATCGTTTACTGACGGTGGTGTGTACGACAATCTTGGGACGCGTGCATTTGCATGGCTTGAGGAAGAAGTTGGAGCGTTCGACCGCGTGCTTGTGAGTGATGCTGGAAAACCATTCCAGATTCTTGGAGATCAATCGCTCGGTTTCATTGGACAGTCAATTCGTGCATCAGACATTCTCTGGGATAGAGTCTGGCAACTTGAACGGGAAAATTTTGGGCAACAATCGGGATTTTCATTTCTCCCTATCACGGAAATCGTCTCCCGGGAAGAAGACCCGACAGCACAACACCCCGTTGTTCAGGCGGAGGTGCAGTCGATTCGTACAGACCTCGACAGGTTTTCCGACTATGAAGTGAATGCGCTCGTTCGTCATGGGTATGAGGTGACCAAAAAAATCTGTTGTGAAATCGGACTTACAAGTAAGGACAAAGATTCTGTTGCACCGTGGAATCCGTGTCCTGAAACCCAGCACGTTCAGATATCAACGGACGGGCAGAATCTGGCATCGGAGCGTGGCCCATCCAATGCAACTGAAAACTCCCGGCAACTTCGCAACTCGAGTCAACGAAAAGTATGGTCAACACTTTTTGACTTTCAAGACTGGCCTACCTACGTATTTATCGCAATCGCTTTTTTGTTTTTTGTCTGTGGGCCGCTCTACGTTTATCAGTTACGCAAGCATACGGAACTCCTAACAACGATGATCGACTCGATCGCCTTGGGCGATCCTGATATTCGGCAGATTTTGGATTTGGTTGAAGGTACAGCGGCAGAAGATTGGCAGACAGCTTCTCTCGGAGAACTCGCAGGGCCAGCAACGCCTCAGCTTGAAGGTGTTGAAATTCTCTCACAGAGCAGGATCTTTGACCTCCGTAAATTTAATCCAGATGCACTTGATGAGGCATCTCGTGGTTACGTGACTGCTTGGGATCGTATCGTTGTTCGCTTCAATGAAGACTACGTCGGCGATCGCCGAGTTGTTTTTACAGGCGTCTTTCCAATGGATGTTATTGAGATTCGGCAACCGGTGAATCAGCCACAGGGGGTTTTCAAACGAGTTGTCGCGTCATCAGACTCGAAGGAAAACGATGGCAGCCCGATGCATGCGCAGCATGAGGCTATTTTTGATCTCTCAGCTGTTCCCATTGGTGAACGTGTGACGCTTCAGGCTATGACAACAGCAACAGTGCCAACTTCGATGACAGGTCACCTACCATTTTTCGTCAATAAACGCACAGAGCTGCTCACTTCTTGGCTTCTTTTTCCAGAAGATTTGCCTTATTCAACCTACAAGCTTGTCCGGTATCCAGCTGACAAGTCATCGCCGCCAATTCCTATGGATCCTCGGTTTGCAATTGACCACCCCTTTGGCTCATTGATTGGGTGGTCAGTTATTACACCGAAGGAGGGGATGGTGTACGAGTGTCGCTGGACGAATCAGTAGGCGGTGTGAATCCGTCAGCTGTGCGTATCCTGGGGTCATAGCGAACCCGCTGTCGTGCCCACGCCACAAAGCCGAGTGCGGCGAGAAGGAAGTACCACGGAAGGAGGCGAATGACCCAGTCGAAGGCAGCCGTTTGAGTTGTTGTCGGATCGGCTTTCTCCACTGCTGTGACGGCCACTGCAAAAGCGATACTCATGAATCCGTAACTTACATTTACGGCCAGACCGCGAAAGCTCAGCACCGTTGCGCGATGCTTGGAGTCGACCAATTGGTTCAGGTAGTGGCTCTGTAGAAACATGAGAAGCCGCATTGAAAGTGAGAGCAGCATGAAAAAGGCAACACCCCACCAAGGAATAAGCAGTGCAGTGCCGACAAGTCCCAGTGTGACTGTGGCGAAAAGCAAAAGGAAATTTGTTCTCGGTGATTGGCTTGTTGCAAGCCGCCGCATGGGTGCTGCGGCAAGGAGCCCAATGACAGCGGTTCCGGCACTGATAATGCCGAAGTAAAGCACCGGTATTTGAATGCGGGCATAGAGTTGACTCGAGACGACAAGCAATTGACGAATTGGTTGATCGAAAAGGACACCGGCAGCAATGACAACAAGAACCAGCGGATTTGTAAGAATCCATCGGCCGGTCTGAAGTGTTTGTTTGAAAGGATCAAGTAAGGTAATACCTTTTTCAGAGTGAGCCCTCGGTAGTTCACGCATTGAGAGGGTGACAAGGATTGCCCCACATCCTGAAAAGAAGGTGAGCCATACGGGAAGACGGAAGGTATCATCGAGAGTCAGTTGCCAGGAAGAGCCAGCCCAATGCGTTATCGCTTGAATAAGATCAGGGCTGTAAACAAGTGAGCCTGTGATCATTGCAAAGATTGTAGCAAGCCCACCAACTTGCATCAGCCGTTCCAGAACCCGTGGCCAGTCACCATCTTTGCCAGCTGCTTTCAGAGAGTCAAAGGCCAACGCTTCATCGGCTCCTGAAGCGAATGCTTCGGCTGCACCACTCAGAATTCGGTTGAGAAGAAGAGCCGGAAATATCCATGATGACCCGATGGGGACGACTGCAAGAAGTAACATTTCGAGTGTCATCATAATTGCAGCCGCAACAAGAAGAGCTTTCCGACCAAGGATATCGGCGAGTGCTCCAGAAGGCACCTCGAGCAAAACGATAACAACGGCCCATACAGCATTGAGCAAGCCGAACTGTTCCAAGGTGATCCCATAGCGAAGAAACATCACCATGAAGACAGGATAGTAGAACCGTATATTAAAAAGGATCCGGAATGCCATAAAGAGACGGACATTCCGTTTGGCGGTGTTGTCAGCAGAAAACTGTGGTGTCATGAAGAAGACTATACAGGGAAAAAAACTGCCGCCCCAAATTGGGGCGGCAGTTGTCAAAATGAATGCCGTTGAGGGGAGTCACGCACCCGAAGGCACGAACCCGTCAACCAGGCGGATTGTTCAGTTGGAAAACCCACCTAAACATTCACCTGTACAGTCACCATACGTCACTGGATCACCTCCTTTACTACGAGACTCTCAGCAGTCGCAACCACTGCACTGACTGCCGCCGAGCGAACCATTCTGACAGGAGTCAGAAACCTCGTTTGTCGGGCATTTCTGCCTAACGGTAACATTTTAGCAGCCTGTCTGTTCCTGTGGATATGGCGATTTGGTTCGATTGAATCATCGAGGCTGAAGAGGACTGAAAAAACTTAGAATCCGCTAGGTTTGGACCAGTTTTTTGTTCTTCGGAGCAGGAGCAGCTGTTCACGACCTTCTCTCTCCGGGTAGCAATCACGGGGCGTGAATGTCTCCATAATCGAGAAGA
>CAJQGO010000162.1 GCA_905477565.1 uncultured Planctomycetota bacterium | reverse complement strand
TGAAACACCGAGGACACCAAGTAGCAGCGCGAGACAACAGGTTCGATAGCGGCTCAATAGCATGACAGCATCCTCGGGTCGCCCACCCTTTTTCGAACAATAGGCCCGAGCCTGCTCAAGATCAAGGCCGCTTTTCCATGCGTCAAATGAGTTATTCGGCGGCTTCAAACAAGGCAATACTGGCCGTAAACCCATGCAGGCAATTTGTACTGCCAATTGGTCCAATCTCACCTTGTGCAAAAAAGCCAGCGACTGGAAGTGGTCCAAGCAGTTGTTGGAGGCAGGACGCATCGTGGCTGGGTGTAGAAAAGAGTCGACGTCCACGACCGTTGCAGGTGAAGATCAATGCCCCCGCAGGTCGCTTTTGCGTTTGTCTCGTAAGCAGGGTCTGAAGGTCTTCATGGGCCGTGTGGGCGTCGCGAACGTGAAACTGGACCGTCTGGCCGGTGCGTATCAGGTCTCCAACAGCGACTACACCAGTTTCTGGGTCTGCGCCAACGACATTGCGAACGAGAAAATCGCCAGGTTCAAAGTGATCTTGATACTCGCTTGCTACTCGGCCCACGTGGAGCGAGTTTTTGACAAGTTGCTTGTCGTGGTCATCGAGTGTTTCATAGACGGCCCGTAGCTGGACGAATGCAGGCCGGCCACCCAATTCGACAAGCATGTTGTCTTCCGCCTTGGTGACGACAAGCGGTGTGCCAATGGGGCGACACCCTTGAGAAACGACCGGCCGTACTCGAACACCACCTCCGAGAATAATACCAACGGCGCCACTCTCATATGTTTCCCCGTTGATAACGAGCGTGTTTGCACCCGGTTGATTCCCCCCACTCGCCATGCCACCGATGATTGGCAGACCGGGCTGGTCTTCCTCCAGACGAGCAATGAGCCTATCAACAGGAAATGAGAAGGGGTCGGCAAGCAACAACATGGTGGCATCTTTTGGCCACACGAGGTCATCTGGCCATCCAAGAAACGTACCCCCGTCTGCGGTCTGCGAATACTCAAGTGTGAATGGTGTAATTTCAGCATTTGGTAATTTCGCCATCCAGATTGCAATGGCAGGTTCTGATTCGTACTCGTCGTTATTCGCCAGCACAGCTTCAGCAGTGGTACCTAGCAAATAGCGTGACGGCGCAAGTTCATTGAGTGACTCCATTGCTGGGCGAATATCTTCGCCATATGCCGCCGAAATAAAGACCACAACAAGGTCAGGCGAAGAGCCGCCAAGTTCTACAAGGGCTTCCTGATACGCAGTCGAGATTGCTTCGTGCAGGCTCGAAGCAGTTGAGGCAGCGGCGGAGCAGCGTATCGACTGATGGGTATGGGTACTTGTGGCAGAAGAAGTGGTTGTCATGGTTCAGGGTGTGTTCCTTCAAAAGGTAACGTCTGCAAAGCTGTGTATGTGTTCATGGTCGTAGAGACTTTCAAACGGTCGGTTTCCAGGTCGCATCGTTGCACCTGTTGCCATCCCGACGGCGCGTGCAGCATCGAGCTCAGCTCCGATGTCGCTTAAAAAAAGAATATGCTCGGGTTTGACGCCAATATCGTCTGAAATTTTCTGATAACTTTCTTGTTCTCTTTTATGACCCGTTGTCGTGTCGTAATGTCCACGAAGATGCGGTGTCAGGTCACCTGCTGCTGTGTGGCGAAAAAAGAGCTTCTGGGCGTCAATTGAACCAGACGAGTAGATGCGGATATCGATCCCTGAGGTAGACCAGTTCGTCAAGGAGGGAGGAACATCGTCAAAAACATGGGCGACTAATTGGCCGGACTGGAAACCTGTTTTCCAGATTCGACCTTGAAGGGCTTTCAGCGGTGTTGACTTGACATCTTTGTTCATGAGATCAATCGCCGCAAGGACTAACTGGGTACATCCGTTGCTGTCCCGGACATCAGCCTGAATACCTGCTTCCTGAGCAAGAGTCTGAGCAATCTCATAGATTTCGTCGTCTGCTGAGTGGCTTTGTAGGAATGCTGCAACATGCTCCTTTGCATAGCCAAAAAGCACATCATAGACAAAGTCAATAGACGAGGTCGTGCCTTCGACATCGAGGAGAATGACCTGCCCTGGAAAAACAATCACGATGAAGCTCCATGTGTGCCGTTGAGGTATGCCGGCCCAAGACAGAGGGGCTTATACCCATCATGTACGGCGTCGCTCAAGTAATGAGGCGTCCATCCAGTTTGATCTTGAAACAATCGTATCGCCCGAATCCGTCGTTCTGTGCAGAGGTCAAACCAATGTCGGGTGCCAAGGGGGACACTGATCATGTCACCACTCCAGACCTCGATGCCAAAAACGGGCTGGTCACCTGGGTTGATGTGAAACACGCCACTTCCCTGCAGAATGAAACGCACCTCGTCTTCCGTATGTGTGTGTTCCTTGTTGAACTTATCGAGCATGGCGTCAAGATTTGGTGTGTCAGGGTAAACATCTATAACGTCTGCTGTAACAAATCCTCCCTGCTCCTTGAGAGCATCGATTTCCGGTTTGTAGGCAGCAAGAATATCTTCAGCGGGAGCGGCTGGATTCACGCGGTCTTCCAGCGGCCAGATGTCGTATTCAATACCGTAATCAGCGAGGAAGTGTTTGATCTCAGCTGTCTCTTTAATTTGCCGCGCCTCAGCGGGAATCGTGACTATGGCCATGGCAATGTTCTCCTGCGTTTCTTTGTACTTGTGTGTGAAAGTAGTGTGGTTAAGTGCACCGTGCGAGCAGTTTCTGTTGGGCTGTTACCTCAAACAGAAACTCAAAAATCTCAATGTGCCGTCGAGCCTCAGCCAAGGTTCGTCCCCAGGTGTAGAGGCCGTGCCCTGACAGGAGGAATCCATGGTGTGGCGAGTCTTCTGACTGGCTTCCATCTGCGGAGATTAGAACTTCTCGAATACAATCTGATAGTTCAACCATGTCCTGGCTGTTCTGGAACACGGGTACGTCAATCGTTGTGTCGTGAGTTGTGATTCCTTCAAGGCCTTTCAGCATTTCGTATCCCTCGATTCGAATTGAACCTGTCGTTTGGTCAGCATTCAGTGCCTGACGAGATAATGTTGTGCCCCAAATAGAGTGCGTATGTAGTATTGCTCCGACATCGGGAAGTGATTTTGCTATGAGACAGTGCAGTAGTGTTTCAGCCGAAGATTTCCTTCCGTTCGCTCCATGATCTTGAAGTAAATGCCCAGCCGAGTCGACTGCTACAAAGTCATCTCTCGTGAG
>CAJQGO010000161.1 GCA_905477565.1 uncultured Planctomycetota bacterium | reverse complement strand
AAACACGTGATGGCCTCTCGGGCCCAGTACTGGAAAAAATTAGTCTGCCACTTGATCAATATTCACTCGACGCCCTTTGCGATCAAAGCGAACTACACCATCGGAGAGAGCAAAGAGCGTGTAGTCATTGCCAATACCGACGTTTGAACCAGGGTGGAACTTTGTACCGACTTGACGAACCAGAATGCTCCCCGCAGTTACAGCCTGCCCGCCGAACCTTTTCACGCCACGTCGCTGAGCGTTTGAATCACGACCATTCCTGCTGGAACCTTGACCTTTTTTATGAGCCATCGCTCAATCCTCAATCTTTAAAATTTACTGAATGACGAAACTGGCAGTTCCACTGCGATCAGTTTTAGGAACTTATAGAATATCCTCCTGCCGGGCATCGCGGAAGTCCCATAAATATTCCTCGCCTTCGTTGGCTTTCATGGCCCTTTTGAAGAGTTCCGGACCCTCGTGGCCAAACAATCCTTTTAGAAGTTCCTTACGCTCACCTTCAGTTCGATCACCGACCCGTCCCGTGTCATCTTCAGCCGGGTTTGCCACCGTTAGAAGCTTCGGCAACACCACGTCAAGTGCCCGTCGACTTCCTGCCTGCTGAAGCTTCTCGCCATCCACCTGCATGAGATGCAACAACGCAGCGGTACGAGCAATTGCTACCTCATGAGAAATTTGATCAAGGACAGGAGCGGCTTCTCCAAAAAATCCTGCTGCCTCCTGACGTCGAATGTTCATATCCGGTGCTTTTTCAAGTTCATTCACAATTCGAGCAAATGAGGTTAGTGGATCAGCTAGTACTTGCTCTGGAGTCAAATTGATTTGACCAAGAGACTCTCGCCTCCGTCTATCTTGTTTCGGTGATACCGGCCCTGCTACTGCCTCCAGCAGTTCTTCCATCCAGCCGACAGCCTGCTCTCCAAGAAACGCTTCCACCAGACTCTCGCGTTCAGCCACACTGTCAACTTTCGCCAACGTTTTGGCAAACATTTCAACTGGCACTAAGCCAGCACCTCCCTCCCAGTTTTCTTTCTCTGGCTCTAGGAAATTTTGCCAACGCACTCCAAGGTCGCGTACACCTTCGACGTATTCAGCCTGGGTAAGAGCCGCTCGACTGGAAGCCTCAAGGAGTCGTGACCCAAGCGTTAATTTTTCAAATAGCCCCGAATGAACAACACGTACTTCCTCGAAATCATCATGATCTGCATCCCCTGGATGATAAAAATCGAGACGCAGGCATTCTAACTCACGACGTTCATACTCCGGTGCATGCTCAAGGTCGGTCTCAAATTCTGCGTCGTGTCGCCACCGAATAGAGTTCGTTAGTCCATAAATAAATACTGTAAAAAAATCGATTCTTGGGTCAATTTCCTGCCATATAGCTACACCCCACCGCTCTTCGCCTGGCTGAATAGGACGCTCTGAAATCGAAACACTGTCGTGCAACATATCGAGTGGAATTTTTTCCCGACGGCTAATTGGTGCAACTGCGGTTGAAACGAGCCGATCGAGATGATCCTGATGCTCTAAAAGCCCTTCATCCCGACTTAATGCCTCATGCGTCTCAAAGACAAAATGAGGTTCGAAATGAATCGATTGATTGACAAACTTTGTAGTCGGCTTCGTGAGGTCATCGTTACCTTCCTCGTCTTTTTCAAATACAACTCGACGTGTTGATCCCTTTGAATTGAAAGCCGTTTCCGCATTTTCATCAACAGCAACGTTCCGAACTCGATACAGGAGATACCAGACTCGCTCTTTCAGTATCTCTAGATTCTTTCCAGGCACCTCCACTTCTATTGCCCGTGGTGGCCGGTACGCAAACTCAAGACACCAGACATCTCGCAGAAATTGTCGGTCACTCGCTAAACCAATTAATGTCTCATGTGTGGGCGCGTGGGAAGGGTCCCACGCACCGCCTCGTCCCTGAGCTAACTCATGAAGATTGGCTTTTTGAGCAACGTCATCGACTGATTGATCTGGTGGGATCACAGTCAGGCTTTTTGTACTTGGGCGGTCATCCGCGAGGACGAATGCCAAACCTGCACAGCCAATAAATGCGGTTGCACACAGACGTACGAGTTGCTTCATCCCACACATAACATGCTCCAGGCATTTTTCCGAAAGACTAAACTGATTAAAAATCCGCTCCATATAAATTGATTGTCAGAAAACAAATAAACCAGCTGGATCTCCTACAAACACTTCTTCTTATTTTCATGAAATCTTGTAGTTATTGACCACATCATGAACTTTTTTGTCAATGAGCCCATAACCTATCATTTGGCTCATAATCCGTTTGTACTCCTCATCATATAGCTACAAAAAAATCGCCCACGAACAAGATCAGCCCGATACACACCATATTTCATTTCAACTAAAGGATTCTGCCTAGGCTGCCATTTTATTCATTTCGCATGGCTCACCGGACTGCAACTTCGGCAGTACAGCAGCATCCACTTCAGTGGCCAGGTTGTGATAATCAGATGCTCCATTGGAATCATTGGCATATTCGAAAATCGACTGACCAAAGCTTGGTGCCTCAGCCAATCTGATATTTCGTCGAATCTTCGTCTGAAACACTCTCGCGTCCTTCCACGCTGGGTGCCCTTGACCCACCTCTGCAAAAAAAGATTCGACATCTCGTCCAACCTCAGCAGCGAGTCGCGTACCTGCCTCGTACAAGCACAGTGCCACTCCGAGTAACCGCAAACGGGGGTTGATGTGCTCCGCTGAGAGCTCAATCGTCTCGAGTAACTTACTCAGCCCGTGGAGAGCAAGGAAATGTGGTTGCAAAGGAAGCAAAACCTCATCAACCGCCGCCATCGCATTTAATGAGAGTAAACCTAACGACGGAGGGCAATCGATAATAATGTAGTCAAACTGCAACTGCTGCTGGTCATCTTGAATGTTTGCAGACTGGTGGGAACAACTACTCTCAATAGCGCTTTTTAGCCTTTCACGCAGGATT
>CAJQGO010000160.1 GCA_905477565.1 uncultured Planctomycetota bacterium | reverse complement strand
TGATAAATCTCTTTCCATTTGCTGGTCATCTGAGTGGCAATCTTCCTCAAGAGTTCCGAACTCAATGACCGCTGCCTCGGTGTCATTCCCGAAGCAACTCTCTTCAACTATCTCTTCCTCAGCATAATCTGCTTCGGCAGAACACAATGCACCGGATTGCTCCATCTCATCAGCATCAGAGCGTACGCTCGTGCCTGAAATTTCACTTTGCAATGATGCTGGTGCAGGAAGGCATTGAATTTCCTCCCACGCAGATGCGAGGTCATGTTTGCCGGCTTGCTCTGCATTCCTCTGCTCGGCCAACCGCATGGCCTGATCACAGAGTTGATTGATGAGTCGTGGAACACCCTCTGTAAGTGAAAACACTACCGCGTCACACTCTGGCTCAAACTTTGTATCCCAATCGAGTCCTGCACAGTACATCTGCGTGCGAACATATCGACATGTTTCTTCGTAGTCGAGTGCCTCCAAATACCCACGCACCGCTATTCGCTGCGCAATTCCCTCTAAATCAGGCTCTCCCAACATTTCCTCGAGACGGATTGTACCCGCAAGCACGAGGTGGACTGCAGGGTACGCAGTCACAACCCCAGTGAGTAATCGCAACTCTTCTAAAAGTCGACGTGGAAGAGTGTGTGATTCGTCTACAAGAACAACCAGACCCGAACCTGTCGCAGCAAGCCCACGAATGCGGTCAACAAGTCCAATCCGTAACTCTTCTTCATCGAGACCACGGTAGGCTTCATCAAGATCTGACAAAATCGACTGCCATAATCCGCGTCGAGTACAAATACGTGCTCCAGAAAGAATCGCCACAGCATAGTCGCTCTCAAGCCGTTCCCGAAGACACGACAAAAGAAGAGATTTTCCGCATCCTGTTGGGCCAACAAGCAGGCCAATACCTTCAGCCCGTTTCACAACGCGAAGTAATCCATCAATTGCCTTGGTGGCATCCGGAGATGGATGAAAGGAGCCCACGCGAGGAACAGTCATAAAAGGACGACTGGCCAGGCGATAAAAACTTTTCGGTGATGACATATATATATAGTTGCGAGGATGGGCTCGACACGTTCGAATAAGGTGACGAGCTATCGAGAGCACGACGGGCCTGATTGCACTGAAGTATTGTCGGCCGAATCTGGTGTCTTCCTGTACCGTTGGCTCAACGCATAGACTTTTCCGGTTGGGTGAATCGACTCGGCTGGGGAGACCCACGCGGAATCTGCGGATCATTGCAGTTCAACAGCACTGCAATGCTGTTGATGAATACGAGGAATTTTATGTTTCAGGTCAAAATATGTGGGGTGACCTCAGTAGAGGACGCCATGATGATCGCCGCTTCAGGAGCTGATGCTATTGGCTTGAATTTTATTACGGGCTCTCCGCGCTGCCTCGACGTTAAGCGAGCAACTGAAATTTCTCAAAACCTACCCGATGAGATCGTTCGAATTGGTGTTTTTGTGGGACGGCCTTCGAGTGAAATGCTTTCGTTCGCAAAACAGATTGGTCTTGATGCGATCCAACTTCATGGTCTCTTTGATGGACCACCAGAGAAAAGCGACCCTCCCTGGCGGTGTGATGAATTAAAACCGTACCCGGTCATACGGGTGGTACGACTTGAGAAGCCATCTATAGATCCAGACCGATTCGCAACCGCTCGTCAATGGATTGATGCAGCCATCGCGTGTGGTTGTCGTCCGGCGATGGCATTACTTGATGCTGGTGTTTCACGTGCTGCCAATCCCGGTTCACTTGGCGGGACCGGGCAGACCGTCGATTGGGAGGCCGTTGCAGACACACCAATTCTTCCAGTTCCGATAACACTTGCTGGTGGACTCACACCTGACAATGTCACGGCTGCGATACGAACGACACACGCCATCGCCGTCGATACCGCGAGCGGTGTCGAATCATCACCTGGGCGGAAAGATCCCAATTTAGTCAGGCGATTCGTTGAAGCGGCCAAACGGGCATTCTCTGAGCAGACCGAGGACTAAGCACGGAACTCCCTACAGTCCCGTTAATCGTTGTTGCTCCTAAACCTTCCTATTTTCAGGTTCCTACGATCTCATCGTCCATATGGAGATTCGGCCTGTGCGCACTGCGTTAAAGCGTTACAATTTGTACGGTT
The DNA here is from genome assembly GCA_905477565.1 of uncultured Planctomycetota bacterium. Taxonomy (GTDB): domain Bacteria; phylum Planctomycetota; class Planctomycetia; order Pirellulales; family UBA1268; genus UBA1268. The sequence goes on along the minus strand of CAJQGO010000160.1, from coordinate 1,353 downwards.
ACAAGAGTTGTAAATGAGCAGAATTGTTACCTGCCATCCCGTCTAAACAATGCCTGAGGAGGTTCCTGTGGCTCAAGTTGATACCCGCCTGCCATACAAAGTTGCTGACATGTCTCTGGCCGAATGGGGCCGTAAGGAAATCACACTCGCCGAAAATGAAATGCCTGGGCTCATGGCCCTGCGAGCAAAGTATGGTGATTCGAAGCCACTCGCTGGCGCCCGTATCGCTGGATGTCTCCACATGACAATTCAGACTGCGGTGCTCATTGAGACACTCGTTGAATTAGGTGCAGAGGTCACATGGAGCAGCTGTAATATCTTCAGCACCCAAGATCATGCAGCCGCGGCAGTAGCCGCGGAAGGCATTCCTGTCTACGCATGGAAGGGTGAGTCTGATGAAGAATTTGAGTGGTGTATCGAGCAGACCCTCATGTTTCCCTCAGGGCAGCCACTGAACATGATTCTTGATGACGGTGGTGACCTTACCGCCATGGTTCACGAGCGATTCCCTGAACTTCTTGCAAACATCTACGGTGTCAGCGAGGAAACAACAGCTGGAATTCATCGCCTCGAAGTGCTGAACAAAACTGGTGCTCTCCAAGTCCCAGCGATTAACGTCAATGATAGTGCGACAAAAAGCAAGTTCGATAACCTCTATGGCTGCCGCGAGTCTCTGGCTGATGGTGTTAAGCGAGCAACGGATATTATGCTCGCGGGCAAAGTGGCTGTCGTCTGTGGATATGGTGATGTTGGTAAAGGGTGTGCTGCCAGCCTGAAGAGCTACGGATGCCGTGTCATTGTGACTGAGATTGATCCAATTAATGCTCTCCAAGCTGCCATGGAAGGCTTTGAAGTTGTCACCATGGAAGATGCCTGCAAGGAAGGGAATCTATTTGTCACCACCACTGGCAACAAGGATATCATTCTTGGCGAGCACATTGAGCACATGCCGAACGATGCAATTCTTTGCAATATTGGGCATTTCGACACAGAAATAGATGTCGCGTGGCTTGAGCAACAAGTTGCTGATGGCAAAGTTTCAAAGGACGAAATCAAAGCCGCCGACATTGGTGCCGTTGATCGGTATACGTTCAACGGGAATGGCCGAAGCGTCATTATTCTGGCAAAGGGCCGGCTTGTGAATCTAGGATGCGCGACTGGCCACCCAAGTTTTGTGATGAGCACATCCTTCACGAACCAGGTGCTTGCACAGATGGAACTCTGGTCGAACCGTGAGACAGATCACTATTCTGTTGACGTGCATATGATTCCCAAGAAGTTGGATGAGGAAGTGGCTCGCCTTCACCTGGAAAAGCTCGGTGTCAAATTGACTCGGCTTACTAGTGAACAAGC
>CAJQGO010000159.1 GCA_905477565.1 uncultured Planctomycetota bacterium | reverse complement strand
CTCAGCTTTTTGCCACCGGGTTTCTTCACCCACACAATTTTGGAATTATTCTCAGTAACTCACATTTCCATGGCAGCAGTGCTTATCAGCCTTCGTCATCACTCTATGGCTGGTCCAACTGGCTGTATTTCAATTTTGGGCTTCATCTGGAACATCATGATCTGATGGGGATTCCGTGGAGTCGGCTTGGTCGGCTTCGTGAAATCGCTCCTGAATTCTATGATGACCTCATTATTACCAAGTCTTACCGTAGCCTTGCCATGAAGTTTGTTATGGGGAACCCGCAGTCGCTTGAGGCTCAGTTCACTCGACAAGATGAAGTCAATAAGGAACGCCTTGAATCAACAGCAGACAACATCACACACGATGAAACGCCCAGTACGCCGCAGACCGAGCAGGTCCCGGTGATGAATTAGAATCAACTGAGTTGCCCAGTCATCGCAATGAATGTTCAGCCAACTCGTGAAGCCTGATCAAGGTAAATCCGAGTGATGCGGTATTATTTTTTCCGTACTGCGTTCCACACCCTCACGTTGTCATACAGCACGACACCTCCTCCCCGCGTTGGCAGATTGATCTGATCCTTTGGGATATTAAACCGGGGATGCCTCGCCCGGAGAACAGGCCCCCCCGACACCTGTGCCACCATTTCATCACCGACAATCTCAAGCATCATCCAGTACCAGGTGTCGGCCTTCACATTGAAACTGTCTGTCACCAACGTCTCATCTTCATCTCCATCGACAGTGACATTTCTATCTTTGACTAGAGACTGCCCCTTCCGTACCGAAACTGTAAACCGACACACATGCCCGGTCCCTGTCTTGAATGACCCGTCATTAAAACCAAAATGGGCACCAGACAAGCCGTCAACAAGCTTGAATTGAAAGAGCATGACACAGTCGTCAACAGGGACCAGAAGCCGACTGCTTGGTGTTTTTCCACTATGGCTAGTGTTACCAGCAGCTATCCGCTTCTGCTGAAATTCTTTTGTTGATGCTCGTCCTTGCAGCACTCCCTCATTGACAGCCCATTGCGTTCCGTGCAATGGTATCCATTCCTCTGGAACATGTTCGCCAGAGAAATCTGCCTCGAAAAGCAGCTCCCCGCACTCCGCCACCTGAGGGAACACATCGGGCACTTTTGCAACGTCATTCCTGTTTGCAGACAGACTTTTGTGACCACCCGTCACTTGAGTAGCACCCGTGTCATCTTCTCCAACGCAAACTGTTCCGGAACAAAAAATAAGAAGAACCCCAGACACAGCACCGCATACAACCACACCGCACACTTTTCGTTTCTTCATCACATCTCCACGCCATACGTTATTTGGCAGGCAGGGAATGCACCACCATATTGCGAACCTCAGCTCCCCAGTCCATTCGAACAATATCGCCAAGCGAACCATCTTGCTGAATCGGTAACACCGCGAGTGTCTTATCACGTGATTCACTCACGAGAAGATGTGAATCATTCGGTGAAACACGTAAACACCAGGGAATGTCGCCGACGTGTTTTCTTGATACAAGGCTAAGCCGGCCATCGTCAGCAACACGAAACATAAAAACACTATCTTCATTACCAACAAAGTCACGCAAGGCGAGAAAGAGGAATTTTCCGTCTTCTGTCACAGCAATATCAGACGCATGCATGTCACGCACGCCTGCCGTATAGGGTGATCGGCGGGGAATCGTTGTGGCATGTTGGAGAGCCGCAAGCTGACCATCTTCCTCAATGCGATACGCACTGACCCCAAGTTGCTGCTCATTACTGAAGTACACATATGGCCGGTCTGGATGATAAGCAATATGCCGCGGCCCGAACATGTGTGGTGGTTTTGCATCAAAAGGCTCAAGCGGTTTGACATTACCTGTTTCTTCATCAAATGCATACTGGTAAATCGCATTGAATTCTTTGACGCATGGCACATACAGAAACCTGTTGTCAGGGGTTGTCAGTACAGAGTGGGCATACTTTTCTGCCACCTGTCGATGACTTACCCGATCGCTCACAACTCCATCAGGCTTCACCTGATACACATCAAAATGCCCATCGTGATAGGACGACGTCAGAAAATACTTTCCTGTACGATCAAAACTTGTATAGCCTGTCGAGTCTTGTAGGTCGGCGACTCCAATAATTGAGTGTTTACCCTCGTTGCCAACCCCAAGAGTCACAGCACGTGGACTTTCTGTTCCTTTTCCAAGAAGCGTCACGATTAAGGAAGACTGTGCAGGGTTCTTTGCAATGCCGTGGGGCTTTCCTGGCAGGGCTATGACGCCCTCCCGCACAAGTTGAGCCTGACTACCGTTTGGTCGTACTCCTACATGTATCACCTGCTCGCCTGAACCATCGACTGCGTACACATCAAACGGACCACCACCTTCATCAGCCGACGCACATAGTGCGGGTGATGGTGCAGCAATACTCCACACGAAGAAAATCAATAAAATAGTACTCGCATGAAAAACTATGGCGGTGCGGCGTCGCTTGTTTTGCACACGTTCACTCAGTGTTGTTTTCATACATCAACCTCCCTCTTTCATCGCCGCTGTCTGTGGCATGGTGTCGACAAAGCCAGCATCCGTTCGACGCAGCTCATCAACTGCTTTCTGCCGGAGGCTACCGAGCAGTGACTGAAACTTTTTGTGAGTCGCAAGATTTGTTAACTCGTCCGGATCAGCGTCGAGGTCATAAACCTCTTCGATCTCTCCCTCCACAAGATATCGCACGTACTTATATTTGCCATCACGAAGCAAGACGTACCAAGGGATGTTACCGACTTGATAGAGAGCCGCCTTATCCGGCTGCGAATCAGTATCGGCCCCATACTTTCGCCCTGTATGGGTCATGATCATCGGGTGAGTCCACTCAGATGAATCTGGATCTTCAAGCAGGGGGCGAATATCTCGGCCGTCAGTCCGCCACGGAATTTCGACGCCAGCAGTTGAACAGAAAAAGCTGACAATATCGGGTGCATTTACGGGGTGTGAACACACCTGTCCCTGTGGCAGCGTTGCAGGATGCGAGATGATCAGTGGAGAGGCTACTGCAGCGTCATAGGGTGCAACTTTGCTATTCAAGCCATGCTGGCCGAGAGCAAATCCCTGATCCGCGGTGTACACGATAAGCGTATTTTCAAGCTGCCCCGTCTCTCGAAGCGTCTCTATCAAACGGCCGACTCCTTCATCGATCGCCATCACGCATTCGTTGTACTGCTGCACCCAGTCTTGGTATCCCTGCCCTGCTGTATTTGTATTGAAGTTACTCTTCTTTAATTTTTTCTTCTGCCGGTATGCTTTCCCGTCAGGTCCCTCCTGCCAGGAACTTGTTTTTTCGAGATACTGTGGTTTGCCTGGCCACGGCCCAAAGATATCCGCTGGGACGGGGGATTCTTTTCCCTTCAAATTTCCTTCGTGACGTTCAGCCGGCGTGGTTGGTCCATGAATCGCTCCGTAGCAAAGCCACAGGTACCACGGTTTTTCAGCATCACGTTGCTCGCCCTTGATGTAGTCAACAGCCCAGTCGGTGTAGTTGTCGGTCGAATAGCCTTCGACACGACGGTCTTTTCCGTTGAAGGTGACAATCTGGTCATAAAAATAATGCCCCGCATTATCAGGGTGAGCAGGCCTGTTCCAGACAATCTGATGATTCCAGTCCCGCCCGTTACCTGTATCAACACCGGTGTGCCATTTCCCAATCTGGGCGGTGTGATATCCATTTGCTTTGAGAACAGATGGCCAAAAACGGCACTGCTCGGGATCGTATGCGCTCCCAGGGTATTCCCCTTCCATTCGCATTGATTGTATGCCGTGCTGAAGTCTGCCTGTGAGAAAACTTGCCCTTGATGGCATACACCAGGCGCCTAAATATGTCCGCTCAAATCGAACTCCTTGCTTGGCAAGTGA
>CAJQGO010000158.1 GCA_905477565.1 uncultured Planctomycetota bacterium | reverse complement strand
TGAAGTCAGGTCCAATTTGTCCTTGCTCTCAAGATCAATCATCGTGACCTCAAACGTCGCGATCTCCCGAGGTCGGGGGGCGCGGTCTCGGTTGGAGAACCGAGACCGCAGCCGGCGGCAGGGTGGTCGGCTAACGTGCGGGGAATGACGGCGTAAACGACAAACGAAGGGAGGGAAGCTCCCCGAGTAGGACTCGAACCTACAACCTAGCGGTTAACAGCCGCTCGCTCTACCATTGAGCTATCGGGGAATATGAGGGGCCCTTGAACTCAAGACGATACCCAAAAACGTAATCGAAGGCGAGATGCTCCATTTTTCGTTCTGCAAAAAACGATATGCCCGCCATCAGGTATCCCGAACCTTTTCCAGCAGAACACTATTGCCCTTCTCGTTGTACTCGACTCGAGTCATGAAATTATGAATCAGCATGACACCACGGCCATTTGGAACTTCCAGTCGGTCGTCCTGCGTGCAGTCTGGCACTTCGTTTGGCTTAAATCCTTCTCCTTCGTCAGTGATTTCAATCCGTGCAACCGCAGGTGAGACAAAACATTCAACATGTACTTTTTTGTCGGTATCAAGTTTATTTCCATGAACAATTGCATTTACAATTGCCTCTTCAGCAGCCAGGTGGATTGAAAAAATATCAGCACTGGCCCAGCCGTGCTCCCCAAGCCTGTCGAGTAACTCTTCCATGATCAGTCGACTTGCACCACGTTCGCTCGGCAGATCAATAGACTTCTGCCATGCGGCTTGGTCAGAACTGCTGTCATGATGAGGAGACGATTCGGTCATAGTAGCCGCACAGGTTCATTGCGGGAAAATAAGGGTGGTGGTTCCAGTAAGGGAAGCTTTGAGCGATCAACCAAAAGCGGTCATTGCTTCTGTTTCGTCTTTACGAATATCAAAAACTTTATTCAGTTTTGTGATCTGAAAAACTTCAAAAATTTCAGGACGAATGTTACACATTTTCATTCGACCTTTGCTTGCCTTAACCTTGCGATCAAGCGTGATTAACTTGCCGAGTGCGGCACTCGAAAGAAACTCGACATTTGTAAAGTTAAGCAAAATATCACCCATCTTTTGCTGCTCAACAAGACCAAAGAGTTCAGCGCCGAGCTCTTGAATACTTGCCTCATCGAGAATCTTTTTGTCGTTGAAACTGACGATGGCGACATCGTTGTTATGTGTGACGCCTATCCGTCGATACTGAGCCATGCCGTTCTTCTCCAAGTCGTTTAAAAGCGAACAACCTCAAATGAAACACAAAGAAAGTTATTAAACCCTTCCGTAGTCTAACTCCGCATAATCAGCCCAGCGAAACTACTTGCCGTAAAATGAGCCTGACGCACAGCGAAGCCATACAAACAGAGGGGTCGATAATCCTAGCGATTTTCTGAGGTGATTACCAATAAGGGTGGCGGAGATGACATCGTATCAGGTGTTCATAATCGACGTGATTCCCAGCGTTCTCCGCGAGAAAAAGGAGAATCAGAAAAGAAGTTTTTGGGCATCTGTGCCGCCAATATGGCAGTCTGCCAGGATATTGCAGCTGTGAGTCTTCGCTGCGCCAGAAGAGCGAATCCTCTTCAGAAAAGACGGGTAGAAGCTGAAAAAACTCGCGGATTCACTCTTCACACGTCCAGAAAAACTGCTCTTGACGAATTTTATTCCATCCGTAATCAAATCTGGCGCGCGAGTTGCACTAGGGATACGTGAGGATGTTTGCGAATGCCGCTGCGGCAGTCGCTTCACCCTACAGGGATATTGGTATCTCTCGCCTAGAGGTTTGAAATCTAGAGCTCTGAGATACTTTCCCACAGTAATGTTTCGACGTTCCCTTTCAATCGGACTACATACAGAGGACCCCAGAATGGCAGCCGCTGCGAGCAAGGCCGGGAAGGCCAAATCAACCCTTATCCCCCTTGGTGATCGCGTTGTTGTGGAACGCGAACAGAGCGAGCAGACAACATCTGGTGGCATTCTTCTGCCAGATTCAGCAAAAGACAAGCCTGCCCGAGGCGTTGTTGTCAGCGTTGGCGAAGGCAAGCTCGACGACAAGGGAAACCGTCATCCGTTGCAGGTAAAGCCTGGCGATCGCGTGGTCTTCACGAGCTACGCTGGTGAAGCTTTTCAGGTTTCCGAGCAGGAACTTCTGCTAATGCGAGAAGACGACATCCTTGCAGTCCTTGGTTAGTAAAGCCCAGCGTGTAGTCGATTAATGACTGTTGATTCACATTTCCAACTTAAACCGTCCAAATAATTTTCAGTACAGGAGAAACATTCGATGGCCAAAATGATGGCGTTTGATCAAGAAGCCCGCGAAGCAATGCGGCGAGGTGTCTCCAAACTGGCCCGTGCAGTCAAAGTTACACTCGGTCCAAAGGGTCGAAACGTGATTCTCCAAAAGAGTTTCGGTTCTCCAACGGTTACCAAAGATGGTGTTACCGTTGCAAAGGAAATTGACCTTGAAGACACCTACGAAAATATGGGTGCCCGCATGGTGCGTGAAGTCGCCAGTAAGACCAGTGATGTTGCTGGTGATGGTACGACAACGGCAACTGTTCTCGCCGAGGCCGTCTTCAATGAAGGACTGCGAGCCGTTGTTGCTGGAGTCAATCCAATCCAGATGAAGACTGGAATTGAAAAAGCTGTTGAAGACATCACAGCAAAACTCCACAGTTCGGCAATCCCTGTAAAGGGTAAGAAAGAGATGGCCCAAGTTGCATCCATCGCAGCAAACAATGATGCCGAGATCGGTGACTTGCTTGCAGAAGCGATGGATAAAGTCGGCAAGGACGGAGTCATTACCGTTGACGAAGGCAAAAGCCTGGCAACAGAAATTGAGTTCGTCGAGGGCATGCAGTTCGACCGAGGGTACCTCTCTCCCTACTTCGTTACTGATGCACAGGCCATGCAGTGCGTCCTTGAAGACTGCTACATCCTTGTTTATGAGAAGAAGA
>CAJQGO010000157.1 GCA_905477565.1 uncultured Planctomycetota bacterium | reverse complement strand
AACTGCATCACCAACAGGATCGGCATGTATCCATTGATTCAGGCGATCGAATACCTGGTCGACCGCAAGAGCTTCGTCGTAATTTTCCAGCCTGTCGAGGATCGTTATTGCCCCTTCAAGCAGTTTGCCACGAACCTCTTCTGATATATGCGGAACAACGACAACCTCCCCAGATGGTTCAACTGGCGGCTCGGCACAGCCCCCTACAAGCAATAATACAAGAAGTACCCAGCTGCGACCCAATCGATGCATAAACATAGTCTCTCCGTGCTGAACACGCCTCTCTCAAACTACCATGTTGACCCGTTCGACGATTTCCCCAGGAGAACGTTTTTTAAGCTGCTTCACTCGTCAGAAATATCCTCATCCATTGAGACACGAACTGAATGAATTTGCAACACCCGTTCGAGCACCGACCGGAATTGGGAAAGCGGCACCATATTCGGACCATCACTTGGACTGGAATCAGGATCTGGATGCGTTTCAAAGAATACGCCATCAATTCCAACAGCCGCTGCCGCACGAGCAAGTGGTTCAACCAGTGTTCGATCACCTCCAGTGGCATCGCCATGACTGGCAGGCCGCTGCACAGAATGTGTTGCATCGAAAATTACGGGCACTCCAAATGACCGCATCGTCAACAACCCAGTGAAATCATTGACCAGCCTACCGTACCCAAAGAATGTGCCTCGCTCGCACAACAGTGCATTACGGCAGCCACCCGCGGCAAGTTTTGACACCGCATGCTGCATATCGGCCGCCGCCATGAATTGTCCTTTTTTCACATTCACGGCAAGTCCGGTAGCCGCTGCAGCCACGAGTAAATCCGTCTGGCGACAAAGGAAAGCCGGTATCTGAATCATGTCGCACACTTCTGCAACGGCACCTGCTTGCTCAGGCAAATGGATATCTGTGGTCACTGGCAAGCCGGATGCTGCCTTGATAGATCGAAGAATTTCTAAACCATCTAGCAAGCCAGGGCCGCGTTTCGAAGATGCTGACGTACGATTTGCTTTATCAAACGACGCCTTGAAGACAATGTTGACCGGGAGACTTTGATTAATTTCAACAAGAACTTGAGCTATTTCCTGACACAGTTGTTCGCTTTCGATGACACAGGGCCCAGCGATTACGAGGAGAGGGTTCCCAGGGCCACAGCGGTAGTTTCCAACCCCTACACAAGCTTCAGCGTTCATAATTTTTCTGTGTTTCTTCAAAAATTGTCGTTCTTCCTTGCGTCGAACCGTACCCGATAAAGGACATTCCCGCCCAGCCAAAAATTGAAGCAAAAAGCAACGCCCCGACGCGTTTTGCACATTGTTATCTGACTAAACGACTATTTCTCTCAATTTGAGACGGGTTGTGAGACACGTAATCCACATCCACCAATCCCATTTAAACCTCACGGGAATTGGTAATTACTACGGGCATTAACCACTTTTTGACCTGCCAAGAATATCAGTTTCTAGTGCCATGAAAAAGAAAAAGCCGCTGCGGCAAGTTTTGGCACGGCAAATGCTTTTCTTTCTATACGACGAGACATTCCGAGTCTCGTCAACCACACCTTAAAAAAGTGGGGTCTTCGACTTTTTTTGGTCGAGCGGTCGCCTTGCCCCTGACCCGCTTGACTATGGCAGGACGCTCCTGCCGGGTTGAGACCCCGCTTTTTTTATTGCGCTGTATGTCTGAGAAGGCCTTTAAAAATGCTGCCACTTGACGCTCAGATGCCCTCTGCGCTACTTTAAAGCCTCGGCGGTACGGCGTTTTCCTGCCGGATGCCTCCGCCAGCGTAGCTTCAATTGGCAGAGCACCGCATTCGTAATGCGGGGGTTGTGGGTTCGATTCCCATCGCTGGCTCTTTACAATTTAGCCGCGGTCGCCTTCGGCAATTTCCTCCACTATGCTGTAGCTTGTCCCGTTTTGAAGTCAAAAGGCAAATAAAAACCATGCAAAGTTCTGTAACTCCAAGTCCAACTACCATTGATGTGCGTGAACTGATCGTCGGCAGCGGTCCTTTTGGGCCAAACGAAGTTCGGGCAATTGCTGACTCGCTCGGAACGACAACTGACACCCACCGAGAACTGAGGCTGACCGTCCAAGAACTTCAACAGGTCGGCGACCTCAGCCCAGCAGCATCCGTTCGACTCGGCGTCGGCCTTTACCTGCTTGGTCGCAGTAGTGAAGCCGTTGCATCACTCAGATCTGGCGATGGTTCTGCTCTTGCCCTGTTTGCACTTGGCCTCGCACAGGCTGCGCTCGCTGCAACTGACGATGCGTGCAATTCTTTTGACGCGGCTCGAACTGCCGGATATCCTGCCGGTGCATGCCTCGCCGCAAAAGCCAATACACTGCGTGCAGCGAACAAACTTGAAGAGGCAGCAAACGCGCTGAGCAACGCCACCGATGAAGAAAGTGCATCAGCTGAATACCTGGCCGCACAAGGCGCAATAGCCGTAGAACGGGGTGACTCAACTGCGGAAACACTGGAACTTCTACAGAAAGCTGTTGAACGTGATGACGGGCAGCCACTCGCACTTTTCTGCCTTGGCGTGCTCCACGACAGGCTTGGTAATGACGATGAAGCAATTGATTCCTACCAACGATCACTCCTGAGATATCCTGCAACAGTTGGAGCACTTATGAATCTCGGCCTTCTTTACGAAGATCGTGATGACTTTTCTCAGGCTCAACAATGTTACCGGAGAATTCTTGATGGCCTACCGCTTGATGCACCGGGCCGAGAAGAAGCAATTTCCCGAGCGCGACTTTTTCTTAAGGACTCAGCAGCATCTGGTGACCGACAACTCGACGAGCAGGAACAGCGACAGCGTGATCGACTCGAACAGGTACTCACGCTCCCGGTAAGCGACTTTGAACTCTCGGTTCGGAGCCGCAATTGCCTGGCCAAGATGGGAATTCAGACCTTGGGTGACCTCACACAAACGAGCGAGGCAGATGTACTTGCAAGTAAAAACTTCGGGGAAACGAGCCTTGTTGAAATCAAGGACATTCTGGCTTCGAAAGGCCTTGTTCTCGGACAATTTGCAGAGCCATCCATGGCAGCAGAATCCTCGCCAACATTCGATGAGCCAGTTGGTGAACAAACTGAAATTCATGGGCTGCCAGTCACAGAACTCAACCTTTCAGTCCGGGCGAGAAAGTGTACAACCAAACTCGGCATTATGACCATTGGGGAATTGGTCCGCAGGACTGCCGAGGACCTTATGGAATGCAAAAACTTCGGCGTTACAAGCCTGAACGAAGTCCGTGAAAGACTCGTTGAAAGAGGCCTAAAGCTCCGCGGGGAATAGCCCATGCCCAAAAGGTGTCATTTCTCCACCGTTATATGGGCGCATTCCGCCACATTAGGCTTAATTTTGCCTGAATAATTGCAAAATGTGCAAACTTGCACTCATTTTTACCGAAAATTTGAGTCGTTTTCCTAGTTTCGATAGGGTGAATTGTGTTATTCGGTATACACCCTGTGCGAGGTGTTGGCACTGATTACCACGTCGCCAGACTAGGGGACCAGAGAACTCACATGACAGCCGCCAGCCTTAAGGACAAGCGTGTTCGTGATCTTGCGCGAATGGCGAAACAATCTGGT
>CAJQGO010000156.1 GCA_905477565.1 uncultured Planctomycetota bacterium | reverse complement strand
CACGTGCAACAAGAAGTCCACCGAGCAGATCACTATGCCCACCGATATATTTCGTGGCTGAGTGCATAACAATGTCTGCACCCATCTCCAGCGGCCGACAAAGAACCGGCGTTGCAAGCGTGTTGTCGGCGACAAGCAACGCACCGGCTTTCTGAGCAAGTGCAGCGCACCCAGCAACATCTGTGACTGATAGCAGTGGATTTCCAGTCGGCTCAATCCAGAGCATCCGGGTCTCCGCACGCATTGCATCTTCAACCGCGGCACGATCCGTAGTATCGACAGCAGTGACCGAAATGCCCCGTTCTGCGAGCACATTATTAAAGAGCCGCCAACTTCCTCCGTAGATATCCGTGCCTGTTACAAGGTGATCCCCCGGCTTCAGTAACATCGTCACACAGTGCGTTGCAGCCATGCCTGAAGCAAAAGCTAACCCGCGGGCGCCACCGTCCAACGAAGCCATCACTGCCTCAAACGCGTGTCGTGTTGGCGAACCGGTTCGGGCATAGTCGTACTGGGCATCACCGTTTGCAGTTGGCAAAACGAATGTACTTGCCAGATGGATTGGTGGAACCACGGCACCACTTGATGGGTCGGCTTCTTGCCCTACATGAATTGCCCGTGTGCGAAACTGCATTGCTTACTCCGCCACATCGAGGGCTGCAGCCAGATCTGCAATGAGATCTTCAGCATCCTCGATGCCGCAGGCCATTCTCACCATGTTGTCTGGAATTCGAAAACCAGCCCGCTCTTCAGGTGAGTAATTCCAGTAACTCATCACCATTGGTTGTTCAATAAGTGACTCAACTCCACCGAGGCTCGGGCCAATGCGAGGAATTTTCACCGCATCAATAACAGCGGCTGTCTGCCGCCAGTCTGCATCACGAATGAAAAACGTCACAAGTCCGCCGTAGCCACGCATTGTCTGCTTGGCGATGGCATGAAATGGATGGTCTGGCAAGCCTGGATACAGCACTCGTTCCACTCGTGGATGGCCAGCGAGAAACTCTGCTACGGCCTGTCCATTTGCATTGTGTCGTTCCATACGAAGGGCAAGCGTCTTCAGGCCACGCTCCAGCAAATACGCATTATGTGGAGCATTCACACCGCCCATAATGCCTCGCAGGTTACGGACAGGTTCGAGCAATTCGGCAGAACCTGTCACAGCACCTGCCAGAAGATCGTTATGGCCACCAAGGTATTTTGTAGCGGAATGCAAGACAAAATCGACGCCCGCCTCAAGTGGCTTCACGTTATACGGAGTAGACAAGGTTGCATCGATTAATGTCAGCACCCCATTCCTGCGTCCAATCTCGGCAAATCGCTCAATATCAACAACACTCAATTGTGGATTGGTGGGTGACTCACTAATCAGAAACTTGGTTCTCGGCGTGATCGCTGCTTCCATCGCATCGTAGTCGCATGTACGTACCTCACGAAAACCAACACCAAAGCGAGTCAGGTGACGCCGACAGAACTCACGACTTCGATGATAGCACTCATCGAAAAAGACAATGTCGTCTCCGGCATCAACATGAGCCATCAGAAGACCCACGAATGCCGCCATACCACTCGAGAAGAGCACGCTGGCTTCACCAGCATCAAGCGCCGCCAACTTGTCTTCGACAACTCGCTCACCCGGATTACCGTATCGCCCGTACTCCTCGCGAGACTGTCCTTGCTCAAGAAAGTCAACGATTGCCTGGGTATCAGGGAACGTATATGTTGATGAAGCAAAGATCGGATCTGTGATCGAAAAGCCTGGCTTCACCCGTGCTTCTCCAGCATGTACAGATAGGGTTGATGGCCCTGAAGCAGGAACCTTTTTTGTCGAGGGATCAGGCATAGTTTGTATTGGCTCGACCATGGGATTTCCACGAATCGGTTTCTAGAAAATCGTATGAAGCGGTTTCATTCAGTCGCGTGTTACACAAATCAGATGGATGGTGCGTATCACCTCACATCAGACACAACGATAGAATGAAGGACCGTCGTTCAAGTCTAACCGATCTTTGACAGCGTGTATTCCAGTGAATCCGGTTATGACGAAAGTTCCGTGATATTGCCCAACTGGAACCGACACCTGTAGAACATCTGTACAAAAACGAACGTATCCCGCCCTTCCGAAAGCGGAAACACACCCTCTCACAAGAGACGCCAAACCTTATGACCCCAACTCTCCCCGCCTCAGAAGGGGACTCCGTGCCACCATCTCACCAGATTGTACCCCCCGTAAAAATCTGGGTGACCCTGGCATCCCTTGCCGCAGCCATCGCGCTTGTTCGATACGGCTGGCTCGAAGTACTTGCTGGCGATGTGATTGATCAAGCCGTACGAAACATCATCACTCTTATTCTGGCCTTCACTGGCTTGGTCTCTCTCTTCGTATGGTTTTTAAGAGAAAGTACATTTCAGCCACTTCTAAAGAAGAGTGTCACTGCTTTTCTTGCGATCTCAATCCTTGTTGCTCTTGCGGTCCTTCGTATTGAAGGCGTAAGTGGTGACCTCGTACCACAATTTGCTTTCCGGTGGCAGGCTCGACGTGACGCGCTCCTGCCTTCGGCTGCCACCATTGCAAAACAGACAACTAACAAAAATGTGTCTTTGGGATGGGACGCCACGGCTGATGACTTCCCCTGCTTCCTTGGCCCAGCAGGAACGGCGAGTATTGATGGCATTGAGGTCGATACAAACTGGGAAGCCAATCCGCCCAAATGCATATGGAAACGTCCTATTGGAGCAGGCTGGAGTGGCTTTGCCACATGTGGCAGCCACGCCGTCACACTGGAGCAGAGAGGGGAGGATGAATCCATTACCTGCTACGCACTTGCAACCGGTGAGCCGGAGTGGGTCGTTTCTGTTCCAGCGAGGCATGAGACAGTTCTAGGTGGAATTGGCCCACGATCAACGCCAACAATTAACGATGGCGTTGTTTATGCCACGGGAGCAACTGGCTGGCTGCACGCAATCGAAGGTAGCACCGGTAAGGTACTGTGGAGAAAAGATATTGTTACCGACCTAGATATTGATCGAGCAACACACGTCGCGGCGGTTGCGTGGGGTCGATCCGGCTCTCCACTTGTCACAGATGAGCTGGTCATTGTCCCCGCTGGCGGCCCCAGGAAAGATTTGGACAAACAGGGCGTTGATAACGCCAATCGTGATCCCGCAACATCACCCTACGTTTCTCTTGTTGCCTACGACCGCACTACAGGGAATCGGGTATGGGTGGCAGGCACAGAACAAATCGCTTACGCATCACCACAGATGCTCAGTG
>CAJQGO010000155.1 GCA_905477565.1 uncultured Planctomycetota bacterium | reverse complement strand
GTGTCTCACCTTCTTGGGCAACCAGTGCGCGAGCTCTCGCTCGGAGAGCGGATGAAGTTAGAACTTATCGCAGCGTTACTTCACGAGCCCGAAGTGTTATTTCTCGATGAGCCAACTATTGGTCTTGATGTTGTTGCGCAACACACGATTCATGAGTTTCTCAGGCATATTCAAAAGCAGCGGTCGGTTACCGTTGTCTTAACAACACACTATATGAAAGATGTTGCTGCCCTTTGTGAGCGAGTGGTGGTCGTTACGCATGGCAGTATTCTTTATGACGGTTCGCTCGAGCAGATCGTTGATCGTTTTACAACGCATAAGGTGGTAACACTTGATCTCGAGAATGCTCCTGCTCCCGGTGAAATGGAACGGTTCGGATTCTCATGCGAAGTGCATGGGCCTCGTGTGTCGTTGCGAATTGATCGATCACGGATAGCAGATGTCTTGCCAAAACTACTGGCGAGTCAACAAGTCCGAGATGTTTCTGTCGAGGACGTGCCGTTGGAAGAAATTGTTGCAGGTCTGTTTCGTGGGGCGGCAAATCGGCAGGCAGGCGTAGATCCGGAACAGGAAGTTGGAGCAGTATGAGCACCACTGTAAATTCAGAGAGTCTCCGTACCTCGTACGGTTGGTTCTCAGGGCTACGGTCGTGGTGGCGAATGCTTGTCATTTGCCTTGAGGAGCGATTGGCGTATCGGAGCGACTTTGCGCTGGGCACGGTGATGCGTTTCCTGCCGATCGTCACTCAAGTTTTTCTCTGGACGGCTGTCTTTGCGGCCTCGAGTCGTACGGATATCGCAGGGTATTCTCGTGACAACATTGTTGCGTACTATCTGCTAACGATGGTCACTCGAGCTTTCTCAAGCATGCCGAGTCTGGCAGGGGGTATCTCTCGCAGTATTCGCGACGGATCTGTGAAGAAGTATCTGATTCAGCCGATCGATTACATTGGGTTTTTGCTTGCCTCTCGGATTGCTCACAAACTTGTTTACTACATCGTGGCGATACTTCCCTTCGCCGCAGTTCTTTTTTTCTGCCGCGGTTATTTTCCTCCAGCGCCCGATGGTCTTACAATCGCCGCCTACATTCTGTCGTTACTGCTTTCATTCCTGCTCGGATTTTTCTTGGAGGCAACTCTGGGAATGATTGCGTTTTGGTTTCTTGAAGTTTCCAGCATTATTTTTGCGTACATGTTGTTTCAGTATCTTCTTTCGGGACATATGTTCCCGATCGATATGCTTGCAGATATTCCAACAGGGATAACGGGAGTAAGCCTTGCGGATGTCGTGCGATTGTTGCCGTTTGAGTACACCGCCTACTTTCCTGCCGCAGTGTGGCTTGGGAAGATTACAGGTTGGGAGCTTGTAAGAGGACTTCTCATTGAGATCACATGGCTCGTCATCATGATAGGAGTTTGTCGGTTTGTGTGGTGGCGAGGCACAAAACGATATAGCGGTTTTGGCGGTTAGTTTTCGAGGCATCACTCATGAGACGATACATCAAGATTTTTTCCACGTTTGCACGGGCCTGTCTCGTACGCGACATGACATTCCGAGTAAATTTCTTACTTGAGTGCTTGACCAGCCTCGGCTGGATGTCAATGAATCTCGCTTTTTACTTATTGATATTTAGCTTTACCCCAGAAATAGGTCGCGGTAGTGGTTGGTCGCGTGAACCGTTTTTTGCATTTGTTGCTACCGGTCTGATTATCAATTCAATTGTTCAGACCTTGTTTATGCCCAGTGCTTCGGAACTTACAGAAATGGTTCGAACAGGTGGTCTTGATTCAGTTCTCGTGCGACCCCTCGATGCTCAGTTTTTACTTTCAATGCACAGGTTCGATTTCTCGTCGATGGCGAACGGTCTTGTCGGACTTGGTCTGCTCAGTTGGGCTGTACTCCGCTTTCCTGTTACACCACCGCTCATCGCATGGCTGCTCTATCCGTTGCTCATTGTCTGCGGTGTGGCGATCTTGTATGGACTTATCATTATGCTTGCAGCTGCAACAATACTGATGGGTAGAAACCAGAGTTTGTATGATTTCTGGTTTTATATAACCAATTTTTCACGCTATCCAGCTGAAATATATGCAGGCCCATGGGGTGATCCGCTCCGTTCATTTTGTACTTTTGTCATTCCGATATTACTCGTTGTGAATGTGCCTGCGGGTACTCTCGCTCGTCCGCTTTCAGGAGAATCGTGGGGAATGGTTGTACTGACTTTTGCTGCGGCAGGCATTTCAGTTGGCTTGTCGAGAGTAGTTTTTCAAGCCGCGTTGGCTCGATACCGTAGCGCCTCAAGCTAAGTGAAGTTTCAGAATATGTCACAGCCTTCTGCAAAGCCGATGGGGATATCAGTAATAGCCAGTTGGTTAAAGCTTATCCGTGTGCCAAATCTTGCCACCGCGGTTGCAGATCCGCTTGCAGGGTTTTTGATCGCGGGTGGGTTTTATCAGTATGAAAATCTTCCCCTCGGTGGTTGGCTGGCAATTGCATCATCGTTGTGTCTGTACGCTGGCGGAATTGTCCAAAATGACGTTGTGGATCTCCAGATTGACCAAATAGAGCGTCCGCGTAGGCCACTTCCAAGCAAGTGCGTTTCTTTTGAGCATGCTCGATTTCTATCCATTGGACTTCTCTTGTTTGGTGGCGGTCTGGCATGTGTCGCCTCAGTGGTTATGAATGACGTGACGCCAGCCGTTATTGGGGCAATGCTCACAACAGCAATCTGCGGCTATAACTGTTACGCCAAAGGCACATGGCTGGGGCCTTTGCTGATGGGAGTTTGCCGAGCGCTCAACTGGTCTCTTGGTATGGTTGTTGCTGGTTCGCCCTCGTTACCACTGTGGATGATTCCCTGCGGGATGGGTGTGTATGTGACGGGCATCACGTTGTTCGCTCGTGATGAGGCGGGTGCTGGAAAACGCTACCAGCTGCTTGTTGGTGCCCTTGTTATGTCCGCTGGACTTGTTTGTGCCGGTTTCACTCCACTGGTCAGCATCGAGGTGAACTCCACGAATGTTCCACACTGGCTTATCGAAGGCCGGCTCATTGCATGGCTTGCGCTGTGGAGCGTGCTGGGGGTTTCAATCCTCATCCGTTGTGGCCAAGCTATTCTAGATCCGGTGCCACAGCGTATGCAGGCGGCAGTTGGTAACGCGATTATGTCTATTATCACACTCGATGCAGTGCTGGTGCTCGCATTCTGTGGGGAGCAATGGGCGGTGACAGTATTGGTTCTTTTAGTGTGGTTTGTTCTCGGTCGTCGTATTGCAGCAGTTACGTGAGCATGATGTCCTATGAAAGCTGGGTACAGTACAAATAGCTTTGGTGACGCGGATCCACTAGATGCGCTATCACTCCTTTGTGAGCAAGGGTATGCATCTCTTGCAATTACGCCTGATCGACACATGCTGAATCCATATGAGAAAATATTTTCCTCAGAGGTTCGTGTTTGGCAGCGTGCCTTGGTGAAGGCCCAGATGAGCTGTGTTGTTGAGACAGGAGCTCGGTACCTGCTTGATCCAAGAAAAAAGCACCACCCGACTCTTCTTTCAGATGTCCAAGATGATTGCAAGCGAAGAATTGACTTTCTGCGACGGGCGATTGATCTCGCTGGAGAACTGAATGCGGATTGTGTGTCTCTGTGGTCAGGTGCTGTTTACTCTGATACTGACGATGCATTGCTATGGCAGAAACTAACCGACGGTGTTGGAGAAGTTCTTGACTATGCCACTCGTTGTGGTGTTGTGCTTGGGTTTGAACCAGAGCCAGGAATGTTTATCGATACGGTGTCGCGTGCAGAAGAATTGTTTGAAAGATTAGGTCGACCCAAGTCTCTCGGTTTTACCGTCGATATTGGCCACCTTGAATGTCTGGGAGAGAGGCCACTAGCAGATACCGTGCGCGATGTTGCTGATCGTATCGTGAATGTCCATATAGATGACATGACCGTTTGCTGTCACGAACATCTGCCCTTGGGGAAAGGCGATATCGATTACCGCCCTATTTTCCAAGAACTTTTCGCCGCTGGCTATCAAGGAGGCCTGCATGTTGAACTGCCGCGACAGAGCCATAGGTGGCATGAAACTGCCAAAGAATCATACGAGTTTATTCAGCGTATGATTCGGCTTACTTCATGACGCGCATCTGGGTACGCACCCTAAAAATAGTGGCGGTTTTTGTCTGCGATGCAGGCGTTTCCTGAATGCGGCTTTAACACCATGTTCTACCAGCTGTGTTGCCTGTGGTTTCTTGTTAACACCATTCAGGTGGCGGTTCGATTTCGTCTCCAGGGCGGCCGCCGGCATCAGCTCTTCCGGAGCCTTCAAGGCGGCTTACAGCCTTTAGTTCCATGTCCTCATTGCATGCAATTTGACATGACAGCCGAAGTCCAGGTGTTGATGAGAGGCTGCGTGCCTCAAGGACATCTTTTTCTGCTTTTGTGATGGCTTTCGGCTCACCTGATACGAATTCAACACGGCAGGTCGTACATCGACCAAAACCACCGCATGCATGCATTTGATCAACGCCACACTCATCCACGAGTGCATTGACAAGTCGTTTTCCTGCAGGTACTTCAAACTCACCAAATCCTTCAACAGTCAACTTCGGCATGTGCATGCTCCTCTTTTAAAAATGAAATGAGTAGTCTTTTGTAAACTTATGAACAGAAACGTTCTATGGAGAAGAAACAGGCCGTTGTGGTGGCCGCTTTTTTTTTCGAGGCGGGGGAGGGGGGTCAAGGTCTTTCGTCAAGTCAGTATCTGAAACATGTGACGTGATGCCCGTCTCAGGCACATCGAGTCCACTCGTCCAGACCAATGCATTGAGTATAAGAGTACGGAAGTCGTTATTTGCCCAATTCTCATGAAAATGACCACCGGTACACCCAAAGCCACGGCCGCCGTCGGGTCGCTCGTAAGCCCAGGCGAGAACTTCGCGACTTCCTTTATTTGACCGAACGGTTGGGTTGTTGCTGTGAGGGCCATCGGGCCGCTCTCGTGTGCTGTCGGGTGGGATAGCCGTGAGAATTTTGATGACCTCGTCATTGGGTTCACGAAATCGCATGTGGTAGTACCACTCGTCATTTATTTCAAATGGTTTCACGCCAGAGCAAATAGGATGATTTCTAGCTAATTCTGTTTTGACAAGTGTCCAATGGGGGTTGACTGACCAATCTGTCTCGAAGAATCCGCCAATCCAATTGAGAAATTCTGGTCCACCTTTTTCTTTGGGTACCTCAACACCGTAATGAAGACACGCAACACCAACACCACGTTTTGCCAGGGCATCAATTTGTGCAAGTCTATTACTTTGTATAACAGGGTGCCCTTTGCCACCGTCAGAAAACAGGAGGATCGCATCAGCATTATCAAAAGCGGTTGGATCTTCTGGCCAGCCATTGGTGTGTACCGCTGTGATTAATTCCTCACCAATGGATTTCCGAAGACACTTTTGGAAGAGAAGGCAGCCTGCTCTGAACTCATGGGCTCCTTGCGCATGACTAGCTCGCCCTGCTAACAAAAGCAGTTTCTTGCGGCTATCAGTAAGCCGGAGACGTTTCAGCCGAATGTCTTTGAATTCGACTTTCATGGGTTGTCCGGCATGAAGTTGAAAAGCAAGTATTCCACTAAAAGATTGCTTGCCCTTGTCATTGTCAGTTGTTTCTGACATCAACGTTCCGTTGATGAAATGTTGGAGATGGTTACCGCGGGCAACAATGCGATATTGATTCCATCCACCGCTCTTAATCACAGATTGCAGGTC
>CAJQGO010000154.1 GCA_905477565.1 uncultured Planctomycetota bacterium | reverse complement strand
GTACAGAGTGGCCCAGACATGGTCACGATGGGCAAATTGCCACAGACACCCCGTGCCAAGAAAGTCATTGAATATTCAATGGAAGAGGCACGAAATCTGAATCATAATTATGTTGGAACTGAGCATATCTTGCTCGGACTACTCCGTGAACAAGAAGGTGTCGCTGCTCAAGTTCTTATGAATCTTGGGCTGAAACTTGAAGATGTTCGCGAAGAAGTTCTTAATCTTCTTGGACATGGCATGGATGAGGGAAGTGACCGGTCCGGCATGAGTGGCCGCCAAATGGCAGGCGCTGGCGGCGGAGGCAGTGACGCTCCAACAAAAAGTGGAAAGAGCAAAACGCCTGCACTGGATTCATTTGGCCGTGACCTCACCGAATTAGCAAAACAAGGAAAACTTGATCCCGTTATCGGCCGGGAGCATGAAATCGAACGGGCCATTCAAATCCTCTGCCGACGAACGAAAAATAACCCCGTGCTGATTGGTGAGGCTGGCGTTGGGAAAACTGCAATTGTCGAAGGTTTTGCGCAAAGAGTCATTGAAGGGAATATTCCCGAACTTCTTGCCGAACGAAGAATTGTGGTTCTCGACTTGGCGATGATGGTCGCTGGTACGAAATACCGTGGTCAGTTTGAAGAGCGAATTAAGGCCGTCATGAATGAAGTCCGACGTGCCAAAAATACCATTCTTTTTATTGACGAACTCCACACACTTGTCGGCGCTGGAGGGGCAGAGGGTGCCATTGATGCCTCAAATGTTCTCAAGCCAGCCCTTGCTCGTGGTGAAATCCAGTGCATTGGAGCAACCACGCTGGATGAATATCGCAAATACATTGAAAAGGATTCGGCACTCGACAGGCGTTTCCAACTTGTCATGGTGGAACCGGCTTCAAAAAAAGAAGCGATTGAAATTCTCAAGGGTCTCCGAGACCGCTACGAAAGTCATCATAGAGTATCCATTACTGATGACGCCCTTGAAGCATCAGTAGAACTCTCCAGTCGCTATATCACTGGCCGTGCACTTCCCGATAAAGCAATTGATGTAATTGATGAAGCAGGAGCACGAGTAAGACTGAAGGCAATGACGCGCCCACCAGACCTCAAGGAAATTGATGCGGAAGTCGATCGCCTAAACAAGGAAAAAGAAGAGGCTGTTGCGAACCAAGATTTTGAGAAAGCGGCAGCACTGCGAGATCAGGCTGACAAATTAAAGAAGAAAAAACAGCAAATGACCAAAGAGTGGCGAGAAAAGTCTCGCGAGGCTGATGGCGTTGTTGACGAGGAGGTTGTTGCTGAAGTTGTTTCGAAGATGACTGGTATTCCGTTGACAAGAATGTCGACAGAGGACAGCCAACGTTTGATGCAAATGGAAGATTCACTTCACAAGCGAGTGATCGGTCAAGATGCGGCGATCAAAAGTATATCTAAGGCTGTTCGCCGAAGTCGTTCCGGGCTTAAAGACCCCAAGCGGCCAATTGGTTGCTTTGTTTTGGCTGGCCCAACAGGCGTTGGGAAAACCCTCTTAGCCAAAGCACTTGCTGAATTTATGTTCGGAGACGATGACGCACTCATATCAATTGATATGAGTGAGTACATGGAAAAGCACAATGTCAGTCGCCTTGTTGGAGCCCCTCCCGGATACGTTGGATTCGAAGAAGGAGGCCAACTCACTGAAAAAATTCGTCGCCGTCCATATGCGGTTGTTCTCCTTGATGAGATTGAAAAAGCTCATCCAGACGTTTTCAACATGCTTCTTCAGGTGATGGAAGAAGGTCGACTTACAGACTCTTTTGGGAGGAACGTTGACTTCCGAAATACAATTCTCATCATGACAACCAATGCAGGAGCCGAGGCAATCAAGAATGAATCTGCCTTTGGTTTTCAGAAGCCTGAGGACGACAGCGGGTATGAAAGCATGAAAGCCCGAGTCAATGAACGAATTGAGAAGGTTTTCCGTCCAGAGTTTATTAACCGCCTCGACGATCTCATAGTCTTCCATCACCTTACGGTTGAAAACCTAAAAGAAGTGATTGATATTGAACTTGCAAAAGTCCGGGAACGACTACTCGAGCGTGGTCTCAAACTTGAACTTACCGATGAGTCGAAGCAGTTTCTAATTAAGAAAGGCTCTGATACCGATTTCGGAGCTCGACCTCTTCGGCGTGCACTTGAGAACTACATTGAAGATCCTGTTTCAGAGGAACTTTTGAAAGGTGAATTTGAAGGAAAAGACACCATTCAAGTGGACTGCAAAGAGGTGGCTGGAAAGAAACAACTGGTCTTTCATGGGATCGTAACCGCCGAACCGGTTACCGCAGGATCTTCAGACGAATCGACCAGTTGAGAAAAAGAGCACAGAGGGTTCCCAAGGCTGTTCTGGCACGTGAGGAACCCTGTGGAAGTTTCAAATACAGTGCGTTTATGACATCACAGCTTTCTGCTGGAGAGCTTTTTTTGTGATGCCGGCTCCTTTGGAATCTTCCAAAAACCCGCAAAGCCCGCAATCTCTCTCTAAACGGCTCAAGGCACCAGGTCCTTCTAGCCGATCTAATCCGCAAGGAGCGCCGCCATCGCGGTGAAGGTCCGTATTTATGAATTCATCTGCCATCCCACAATCAGAACGGGCCGCTGACAATGTCACCGGCTGGTTTGCA
>CAJQGO010000153.1 GCA_905477565.1 uncultured Planctomycetota bacterium | reverse complement strand
CATTCGTTTCTGTCTGGTGTGAAACAGAATGAAGCCGGCTCCATGCCCTACGGCAACGTCACAATTGATCAGTTCGCGGCGGAATATGTTGTCGGACAGACACGGTTTCCTTCCCTTACGATCGGCAGCCTTGAAGGTATTCATGGAGGCTGTCAGCTTTCTTGGACAAAGACGGGTGCTCGAGTGCCACCGATTCCCGGTCCAGAGCAATTGTTTGAAAAGCTTTTTGTTGACGCGACAGAGAACGATAAGAATTCTGCCTCAGATCGTTTTGCTCTTCAAAACTCTATCTTAGATGCTGTCCGAGAACAGGCACATGATTTGGAGCGGTCTCTCAATCAGCGGGACAAGCACAAACTTGATGAGTACTTTACATCTGTTCGTGATGTTGAAAAAGGAATCGCTCGTAGACGTCGCTGGATTGATGTTCCGAAGCCAGAAGCGATGATCAAACAGCCGCAGAATCGGAACATGGTTGAAGATCTTCCGTTGCTGTACGACTTAATCGTTATGGCGCTACAAACAAACACAACAAAAATTGCAACACTGGAAATAGGTGGCGATTTCAATCCGGCAGATCTTGGGATTCGAGGGGGCTACCACAGCCTTTCACATCATGGTCAACTTCAGGAGCGAATTGACGCACTGATTACTTTGGAGACCTATCAAATTGAGCAGTTCGTTCGGTTCGTCAAAAAGCTTGCAGTAACCTCGGATGATACAGGCCCACTGATTGATACTACGACAGTCCTTTTTGGAAGCGGTATGGGGGATGCAAATTCACATACCAACCGAAATCTTCCGATTGTTTTGGCAGGAGGAGATTTTTCGCACGGAAATCTTCTTGCTTTTGATGCTGGGCACCCACATCGACCTCCATTAGCGAACCTTTTTGTGACAATGCTCCAGAAGTTTGGTGTTGAGGCAGATTGTTTCGCCAAGAGCACGGGGACGTTACGGGGTCTGGTGTGATGAAATTTCTATGCGGGAAAAAGTTTGTCTCAGGACTTTACCGTGCGATCATCGCATTTCTTGCCATGCAGGGCTATGTGGACGCTGATCAAGTAGAAAAGATAGAAGGCTTTCTCGAACAACATTGTATTACGTGTCACAACAGCATTGATAAAAGTGGTGATCGTGACTTTGAAAACATCCGCTTGTTTCAAACGGATGTTGAAACACAGCTGCAGCTGCAAGAAATAATTGATCAAATAACTCTCGGTGCAATGCCACCAGAGGATATGGAGCAGCCGACAGATGAATCGCGGGTGAATGTGATTCGTGCACTGACAACGAGTCTTCAGTCCATGCGTCAGCAGACGGCCAGTACCGGTGGCAGGACAGTTCTAAGAAGGCTCAGTCAACGTGAGTACCGAAATACCGTGAGTGACTTGCTCGGGATCAGCATGAATACATTTGATCCAACAATAGCTTTCCCGCATGACTCGCTATCCCATGGCTTTGATAATATTGGTGATCAGCTTATGACATCAGGATTTCTCCTGGAGCAGTATCTCGAGGCTGCAGATGCGTCTGTTGAGAAGGCATTTCTTTTAGGGCCTTATCCAGAGCCGCAGACGTGGAGTTTTGATTCGAATTTCAATCAGCAGCCAGAATTGAATACCGCGCACCGAAAAGCCTTTGAGCAAAAATATCTGGTTCTCTACGATCACCCCTTCAACGACAAACCAGAGGGAGCATATGGGGCACTGAATGCATTTCCTCAAGGAGTTCCAATTGATGGAATGTACAAAGTGCGAGTTCTTGCAAGCGCTCTTCACAGGAAAACACCGTACAGCAAAGAAGCTGTAAAAAGAGACTCATCGGAGCCTTTTCGGATGGGCATTCGGCCGGGTAACTCATATGTAGGAACGCTCTATAAGGCACAGCCACTTCAGCCAAAATTGGCAGAGCATGTCATTGCCGACGACACCTTTCAGTGGTACGAGTGTGTTGTTCCACTCGATAAAAGCTACAGCCCTCGTTTCACTTTTGAAAATGGACAGCATGATATTCGCGGTTCATATGGTCGTATTTTCCGATTACATAAAAAGACATTTCCGGAATCTCTGCAGAATCAAAAGGGAATCGTAGAGCAAAGAATTGCATGCCTTCGTGATGGATTTATGCCCCAAATCCGTATACAGAAAGTAGAAATTCATGGCCCACTAAAGAACTCTCCTCAGAGCAAAAATAATGAGCGGCTTGCAGGTGGTCCTACCTTTCGCGCAGAAGAAGTTTCTCATCTTATTGATCAATTTGCGACACAAGCATTCCGAAGACCAGTTTCTTCAGAGGAACTGAAAGAATTTCATGCACTGTTTCATTCTCAAAATCAGGCTGGGCGAACACCTTTTGAAGCATATAAAGACACGCTGAAAGCGATTCTCTGTTCACCAAAGTTCCTCTATTTTAATTCGGAAGAACAGGAAGCAGGCAATAAAAAAAGAGAGAAGAAGATTTCCCAGCACGCTTTAGCAGAGCGGATTTCCTATTTTCTAACGTCATCCATGCCTGATACTCGGCTCCGGCAAGTAGCTGATCAAGGCAGGTTGAATTCTCATCATGTACTACGGGCTGAGGCGATCCGGCTTCTTGGGAGTGACGTTTCCAATAAGTTTTCCCATGACTTTCTGGAGAGCTGGCTCAATCTGCGTGAGCTTGGCAGCATGCCACCAGATTTTGAAACATTTCCAGAATACTATGCAGCAAATTTACAGCCTGAAATGAAGGAGGAAACACGATTATTTTTTCGTCATGTACTGGATAATAATCTGCCGGCACGGGAACTGCTTAGTGCAAATTATAGTTTTCTAAATCGTGATCTTGCAAAACTTTATGGTGTCGAGAATCAGATATCTTTCAGTGAAGCAGAAGAATTTCAACGTGTGCAATTTACAGATAAGAATCGTGGCGGTTTGCTTGGTCAGGGCAGTATCCTCACGGTAACAGCAAATGGAATTGAGACATCACCAGTTATTCGTGGTGTGTGGATGTTGGAGCATGTACTGGGAACCCCAACGCCTCCCCCACCGGATGACGTTCCTGCCATAGACCCAGATATTCGGGGTGCAACAACTGTTAAGGCCCAACTTGAGAAGCATCGTTCCTCGGCAGCATGTAATGAGTGTCATCGTAAGATTGATCCACTCGGTTTTGCTATGGAGTGTTTTGATCCGATCGGGCGAACACGAACTACGTACGATGTACGTGGAAAAAGAAAAGTTGATACAGCGGGTGTGTTGCCAAGCGGTGAATCATTTTCAAATCTTGCAGACCTAAAAACAATATTAGTACATCACGAAGAGTTTTTTGTACGAACGCTTGTCACGCATCTTTTGACTCATGCTCTTGGACGACATATAGAACCAGAAGATCGGTTTGCTCTAGACAAAATAATGGTGTCTGTTGAGGATGACGGGTACAGGCTTCAAGATCTTGTCATAGCGGTCATTACGTCAGAACTTTTTGCAAGACAGTAAAAGGTTTGCCAAAGTTCTCCCATTTTTCTCAAGGTATAAAAAATGTTTTGTCATCGTATGGTGTTGGTTGTAATCGTAATGTTTTCGGCTGCACCCGGTTTGTGTAATGATGTTATTGACACCTTCACGACAGAAACATTTGAAACAAGAGCAGCTGAACGTGGGGACTGGTCATTTCATGATGGCGTCGCTTCGGTTGTATCTGATCCAGTCTTATATAAGAAATACGCGAATCACGGTCCAATACTCAAGTGGTCTGTTGATTGTTCGCAGGGCGAAACCGACTTTGCGATGTATCCTTCAGGCTGCCAGCGGGTGGTTTTCACTCTCAACGGCGACGGACATGTTTTTCGAATTTCGTTGATCAATCCAGAAAAGGCGATGAGTCCGTGGCAGAAAAAAAGTAAATCACGAATGATTGCCTGGGCTCAGAAATCATCGAAGACCAACAAAGGAGAGTCTTTGCAGCCGCAGGGTTTTCCATCTCTTGAAACATTAGATAGCAAGTGGACAAAGGTATCCGTTGGGATTCAGGGCGATACTGCGGTAATCACAATCGGAAAATTTCAGATAGAATTTCAACACGAGGCGATGCAGCGGGAAAAGTCAGAGATAACTATTTCATTTGCATCTGGTAGTTTGCAGGTTCGTGATTTTGAATTCCGAAGTAATAAATCCGGCTCCTGATGGCCTTCTCGAAATAACAAGCACTTGGGGGCGATCGCGGAATCTATAAGTGTGTGATAAAGATTTAATTAGAAGGCGGACTCTATGTTTTTAAAAGCTGCGCTGATTGTATGTGCTCAGAGTGCTTGCATGCTTCTGATTATTAATAAGCCAATGCATGCCACCGAGCCGGTGCGTATGGGATGCGGTGTAATGACATTTGATACGGTGCCCGAATGGGGCTTGGATTCTCAAGGGAAATCACAGATCGGACCAACTCACGGCAGTGTTGTTGTCGACAGTCGAGGACAGATCTATACCAGTTCAAATCTTGGGATTTTTGTATTTTCTCCGGACGGAATGATCGTACGGCGATACCTCGGAAGTGACTACACAGGGCTTCACGATATGGAAATGCGAAATGAAGATGGCCACGACTACATATATGGAGCCCGAAATAAAGCAGGTGAGGGGATTAAGATCGAAGCAGCAACAGGCGCAATTACACTGCGTTTGGGTATTCCAAGTAAAGAAGAATGTGGTTTAGAGATACCTCGATGGTCACCAACGGCAATTACCGTGGGCCCCGACGGTGATATTTATCTGTCAGATGGGTATGCCAG
>CAJQGO010000152.1 GCA_905477565.1 uncultured Planctomycetota bacterium | reverse complement strand
TCTGTCTCTCACGATGACAGGGCAAACGGCACCATGGTCTTCCTGTGCCCGCTGGTAGTCTTCAAAGTCTGGAGCGATTTCCCAGGGGTCATGAATGGGGTCAAGTTCCAACCTCTGCACAAATCGGCTCTCACTAAAGGCATGTCGATACCCTCCGTCAATCCAGATATTGCCGCCGTCGTCGTTGGAAAACTCTTGTGGTGCACCAAGTATTTCGACAGGGTTTATGGCTACTTCACTTTCAGCGAGTGGTTTATTACCAATTCGTAATTCCAGCCGAATATGTGAGATTTCACTCGTGCCGTCTGGATAGTCTTGTGTTGGGCTGGTGAGTTGTTGCGAATGATTTTCGTCAAAGATACTTCGTGCCCAGACCGTCACATGGAATGACTTTCCTTTTGATAGTTTGAGGCTTGTTTCCTGTTCAATTTTATTACCACTTCCGTTGAGCACGGCATAACGAGTACCGTGAACCGGGGCGTAGTATTCATTTGATTCGGTTTGTAGACGACGCCACCCATTGTCGGATTCAAAACTTGGATTTCGGATAGATTCGTTGTGGTTCTCTTGAGACCAACCGGTTGCGAGTGGATTATAGATGCATAGAAGAACCCCAAGTAGACCGTCGAAGGTGTGTTTGCTCATAGAAATCATCTCGGGTTTTGAAAAAGTCTTCTGAAGGTTGTAAATAAATGCCCGGTGAGACTGTATGGCCTAGGCTCTTTAACAGTCTTCGCAAGTCTGCTGTTACCGATGCTCACACTGAATACAGTGTTCCGGGGTTTGTGATTAACGAATGGTTTGGTCACGACGAGGAGATTAGCAAACAACATTATCGCATGGTCACGCCTGATCATTACGAGAATTTCTCGAAAGTGTCTCAGGAAGTGTCTCAGCAGACGCAGGACGACGCAGGAAAGGAGGAGAGCGTCGGAACGATTGTTCCTGCGGGTTCGTCGATCTTTGAGCAGAGCGAAGCACGTGATGGTCGTGCGACGCACTTACTCGAAAGTAAAAGTGGGCCCCCCGGGACTCGAACCCGGAACAAACGGTTTAAAAGACCGCTACTCTAACCAATTGAGTTAGAGGCCCTGTTTATTTGCGTATCAAAGCACTCATAAAAGCAACGTATCACATTGCACGAGCGTAAAATATTCACAGTGAAATGGTATCACAGCAATCTATTTCTTATCAGTACTGTTCCCAATGATACGCCTTGTTTTAGGAAATGAAACTGCCACGCACCATCAAGGGGAGTGCCCGAGAGAGGATTTGAACCTCCACCCAGTTGCCTGGACAAGAACCTGAATCTTGCGCGTCTGCCAATTCCGCCACTCGGGCGAGTGACTGGTTTCAGAACCAAATTCTGAGGTTCATGATGCTACCAGCCACTATTCAGGAGGCAAGAGATGACATCCTTATTCGCATCCGATATGGCACCCGCTTACTCCGGGAAAAGGCGAGTCGAAAGATATCGTTCGCCAAGGTCAGGCAGGACAACAACAACCATTTTCCCAGCATTCTCAGGCCGTTTAGCGACCTCTAGAGCACCCCATGCGGCGGCACCACAGCTGATACCACACATCAAACCTTCACGTTTTGCAAGTTGACGAGCAGTTTCCATGGCATCTTCGTCATCGACTTTTACGACCTCGTCAATTATGTCGAGGTTGAGAATGTCAGGTATGAAGCCAGCACCAATACCCTGAATCATATGTTTTCCTGGCTTAATCACCTCGCCGGCCAATTGCTGAGAGATGACTGGACTATTGAGTGGTTCAACAGCAACAACACGGATTTCTGGTTTTTTTGCCTTGAGCGCTTCACCACAGCCAGTGATGGTTCCACCGGTACCGACCCCGCACACGATGATATCAACCTGACCATCTGTGTCAGCCCAAATTTCTTCCGCGGTTGTTTTTCTATGAACATCTGGATTGGCTGGATTTTTGAATTGTTGAGGCATGAAAAATTGACTACTTGAACGTGTGATATCTTCTGCCTGACGAACGGCACCTGGCATACCTTCCGCAGCAGGCGTCAAGACGAGTTCTGCTCCAAGCGCCTTGAGCATCCGACGACGTTCAAGGCTCATGCTCTCAGGCATAGTGACGCGCAGTTTATATCCACGAGCTGCACACACATAAGCAAGGCCAATGCCTGTGTTGCCACTTGTCGGTTCAATCACAACTGTTTCTGGATCAAGTTTCCCATCGTGTTCAGCAGCATCGATCATTGCGCACGCGATTCGGTCTTTCACGCTCCAGAGTGGATTCATGTTCTCAATTTTTGCAATGACAGAGGCTTTGCTGCTCTCAGTCACTCTTTGCAGCCGTACAAGAGGCGTACGGCCAATGCATTGCGTAATATCGTCCCGAATTCCCATGGGGGTGATTGCTGAACTCATCAAAGGTCCTCCTGCTTGCGAAATCGATTTAATCAGTATTATCGGCAAGTTTGTCCAACAAGTGTGAAAAATTACTTTTCTCGGGAAAGTGTGTTATTTTTCGCCGAAAATTCGCATGAAAATGTGGGGATTGTGCTTGATCTGGACAGGCCAGACACCCTACCTTCCCAATTCGTTGAACGAACGGTGAGCGTCTCACCGGGGTATCTGCAGATAGGAGGGCAACAAGATGCGACATTCATTGTGCTTAGCGTTACCGTCGGGGGCTCAGAAATCAATTCACCGAATCGTTTTCATGCTTCTGTTGTCGTTCTGTTGCCTCGTTCACGCACCTGCAAAAGAGCCGCCTACTGATTTGCCGTTGGCGAAACCAGCAGCAATTGTAAATGGCACAAATATAAGCGATGCGGAGTTAGCGGACGCATGTCTTGCCAGATACGGATCGCTCGTTGTTGGCGCACTCATCAATAAAGTCATTATTGAGCAAGCGTGTGAACGTAATGGTGTCGCGGTGACAACTGCTGACGTAGATAATGAGATCAATGAGATGTCTCGCCGGTTTAATGTGCCTCGGGATAAATGGATTGCACTCATTCAACGAGAACGTGGAGTTACTGAAAAACAATATCGGGAAGATATCGTCTGGCCGATGATTGCATTGAGGCGGCTCGCCAAAGGAAGCCTGGAGCCAACCGACGAGCAGTTAAGAAAACAATTCCAGAACCAATACGGCCCTACAGTCAAGGCACGCATAATTGTGCTCGGCAGCCAAAAAGATGCCGAAGAAACACGAACCGAGGTTCTCCAGGACCCTGATTCATTTGGACTGGTAGCGAGGGAAAAATCTGTCGATATTGGCAGTGCAAGTGTTGGTGGTTGGGTGCAACCAATCCGACATTTTTCGGGTTCCCCTGAATTTGAGTCCGCTGCCTTCGCGCTTTCTGATAGAGAAATCTCGAAGGTCGTTCAAGTTGCGGACCAATTTATTATTATCAAATGTGAAGGGCATCTACCGGCTTCAGATGTCACGTTTGCTGACGTTCGTCCTCGTCTTGCTGAGGTTTTCCGCGAAAAGCAGTCGCGTGTGCTTTCTGGCAAGATTTTTGGAAAACTTCAATCGGAAGCAGCTATTGAGAATGCTTTGAACAGTGCAGGGAAAGCCCTTCAATCGCCCAATCTGGCAGCACGGGTCAATGGCCGTCCAATTACGATCAGTGAAGTACGTGCTGTTTGTGTTGAACGGTATGGCGAAGATGTCCTGCAAGCCTTACTCACGGGAGTTCTTCTGAATCAGGCACTTACTCGGCAGGAATTGGTGGTAAGTCAAGAAGATGTTGAAGATGAGGTTGCACGAGCAGCTGAATCAATGGGCTTTCAAACACCAGAAGGAAAACCCGATGTTCCTACTTGGCTGG
>CAJQGO010000151.1 GCA_905477565.1 uncultured Planctomycetota bacterium | reverse complement strand
TCACGTATCGCGCGCACAAACTGCGAATGCATCTACGCACCTCGCTTTGGAAGTGTCCGAAACGTGACACGGCTCCACGAGGAATCAGTCCCTCAGGGACCTGCTGGAGTTTCTAGTGACAAAAGCCTCGCCAGTCAGACAATTCTTCAACCACCAGGTAATGCAGCTCAGCTAACAAGCCTGCAGATGGCACGGAAATCAAAATCTGGTCTGGCCGTTGAAGAACGTTCAGGGCCACTTGGCGTCGATGCGGCGATGCTTCCGAACCAATCACTCGGTCAGGCAAAAGCTGGTGAACGTGTGTACGACACACATGTGAAGTCTGCGGACAAAAAAGAACATATCGCCGAGTCCGTTGGCATTGATATCCCAATAGCATGGACACGACTCACAGCAGCTAACGCGGTCTTCAATGACCAAAAGGCTGATATTACTTCTGCAAGTCAGGGAATTGCCACACTGCGAGTTGAGTCTTTAGGACGGGCTGAACTGACCCTATGCAAACGATCCGGAAGTGATTCCGCACGAATAGGTGAAGAAATTGACTTCACAATTGCTTTTTTGAATTCGGGAGACGTGCCACTCACTGACATTGTGATTATGGACGTCTTGCCACAGCGGTTAAAACTCATTGAGTCCTCACCTGCGGCCAGCCTGCCCTCCGAGATCAAAATAGCCCCGGCAGCCGATGGCACAACGTCCATATCGTGGCAGCTAGAATCTCCTCTTGAAGCCGGACAGAGTGGATTTGTTCGCATGAGGACTGTTGTCCAATAGGCTGTTTTGAACTCCCTAAAGCGAACTTTTAGCTATCAATTGCCGAAGCGGTCGGTCTCAGAGTAGGCTGGAGCAATATGGGATTAGCATCTGGCCAATCCTTTTACTCAGTCACCACTTCCAGACTCAGAAGAGGCTCCCCTGATGGTTCGTTTTTTCACCGCACTTAGCATTCCACTTTTCTTGCTACTTCTTTCAGGAAATCTCGGCACGTTGGCCTTTTCCGCTGAACCAGGAACCGCCAACCAAAGCGAAGCCACCAGTTTGGAAATTCCTCCTGTTCCAAAAGGAACTCCCGAGGAAATGCTGGACTACATTCGAACAATAAGAAAAAACGCTTCACAGCCAACATCACGTGAAGAAATGATGAAATCCATGCAAGCCATTGCAACAGCCACAGTGGAGGCTGCTGACAGAGCACTGTCACAACTCAAGGATTCCGATGAACTCTTTGATGAGGCCGCGACTGCGAAACTTCAAAGCCTCATGATGCTCAGCCGACTTGGTGATACAGCCGCTTCTTCAGACCTGCAGGCATTTGCCAAAAGCCTGATTGAAGGGCCCTCCCCTGCCCTTGCCGTCGAGGCAAAACGGTTACTGCTGGTGCAGGAAGCACAAGAACTTTTCACAAAACGAGACGTTGAGAAGGCACCTGCCATAATCAAACGAGCCGGGGAACTCCTGACGGCCAACCCAGATGATGCCGCGACTGCTGGTCTTGCAATGCAACTCGCAAGTGCCTTTGAACATATGCCTGGCGGCGACGCTTTATCAAAGCAGGCCTACGAAACATTTGGCCCTATTTTTGCGAAGAGTAAAAACGATAGTATTCGACAAATGGCGGAAAGCTTTCAGGGAACACTCCGTCGACTCTCTCTTCCTGGAAACCCCATGAAGATCACCGGGACCCTGCTTAACGGGCAACCATTCGACCAGAGCACGCTTACCGGGAAAATTGTTCTGGTTGATTTCTGGGCAACATGGTGCGGCCCTTGCATTGCAGAAATACCGAACGTACTGGAGCAATATGAAAAATATCATTCCCGGGGATTTGAAGTTGTTGGGATCAGCTTAGACCAAGAACGTGATGCACTTGAAAAATTTGTTACTGACAGAAAAATCCCATGGCCCATTCTGTTTGAGCCGTCGGAAGGATCTGGCTGGCAACACCCACTTGCCACATACTATGGCATCAGTGGCATTCCTACGGTGATCCTTATCGGCAGAGATGGCAACGTTGTAAGTCTCAATGCTCGAGGAGAGCGACTGGGCGAATTGCTCGATGAGCTCTACAAAGATTCTTCGAGCGCAGGAGGCAGTTGATCTTCGGTGAACGATTCTTCCGAAAATCAACGACCCGCTATTTCTCGCCGGGCAGCTCGTTTTGACTCGTCTGGGATCAGGCGTGTGTTCGAGTTAATGCGGACACTCGACGACCCGATCAACCTCTCTATTGGCCAGCCTGACTTTGCAATGCCAGAGGCCGCTCGTAACGCAGCCTACGACGCAATGATGAGTGGCAAAAATGGATACACGGTCACGCAAGGAATACCAGAACTTCGTTCACGGATTTCGAGCGAGGTCGAAGAACAGCTCGGGCAGACCGATCGAGCATTCTGTATCACGAGTGGTACGAGTGGAGCATTAGTCCTAGCACTTATGGCACTCATCGACCCGGGTGATGAAGTCATTATTTTTGAACCAGCGTTCGTCATGTACCGACCGCTTATTGAATTCTTCGGAGGCCATTGTGTAGCGATCGATCTATCCCCGACCTTTGAGATAGACATAGATGCAGTTACGTCTCGTATCGGACCAAAGACTCGTGCCGTGCTGCTGAACAGCCCAAACAACCCGACAGGGAAGGTGATTTCGTCCGAAACATTGAAGCGACTGGCTCATCTAACAGACGAGCATAATGTGACGCTTATCAGCGACGAGCTTTATCGGGGCTTCTGTTACGACCAGCCTTTTTCCTCAGCTGCAATATTTAGCGAAAACTCTATCATCCTTGATGGCTTTTCAAAATCTCACGCTATGACCGGGTGGCGAGTTGGTTACATGCACGGTCCGCCGGAAATCATTGACGCGTGTATTACGCTGCAACAATACACATTTGTCTGCTCACCTCAAGCAGGGCAATGGGCCGCTCTTGCAGCAGCTGACTGCAACATGACAGAGTCTTTCAATGCCTGCCGAAGAAAAAGGGACCGTCTTGTCGAGGGCCTGCGTGACCACTACGACTTCACCCATCCCGATGGAGCTTTCTACCTGTACCCAAAAACTCCTGGTGGTTCTGCCGAGCAATTTGCGGAACTCGCCGTGAAACAAGAGCAACTACTTGTTGTGCCGGGCACTGTATTTGGCAGTGCCGACACTCACTTCCGCATCTCGTATACAGTCTCCGACAACATGCTTGAGCGAGGAATTGAAGCCCTTGTTCGACTTGCTAACAATCACTAACAAGCCGACTACGCACTCTTCGGCCGAGCGGCTGGAACTGGAAGAATCGGCTGTTTTTCATCAACATGCCCTGCTTCGATGAGATAGCTACTTCCCGTGTTATCAGGCAGATCGAACATCACATCGAGCATTACATCTTCCATGATTGAACGCAGACCTCGGGCTCCGGTTTCTTTCTTCAGGGCACGACGGGCAATAGCCAACAAAGCATCATCAGTAAACTCAAGCTTGCAACTCTCCATCTCGAAGAGCTTCTGATATTGCTTCACTAATGCGTTCCGAGGTTCGAGGAGAACTCGAACGAGGGCCTCTGCGCTCAACGGCCCAAGTGAAGAAATCACAGGCAGTCGACCAACAAGTTCTGGTATCAGGCCAAACTCCAAGATATCGTCGGAATCAATCTGCGGGAGCAACTCCGCCAAGCCTGCCTCTGCTTCTACGCTATTCGACTGACCGAAACCAATGGTTCGCTTGCCAAGGCGACCGGCGATAATCTTGTCCATGCCAACAAAAGTTCCGCCACAGATAAACAAGATATTCGAGGTGTCAATCTGCAGGTACTGCTGTTCAGGATGCTTCCGGCCGCCCTGCGGTGGCACATTTGCTACCGTTCCTTCCAGCATTTTCAAAAGCGCCTGCTGCACACCTTCTCCTGAGACATCGCGGGTAATTGAGACGTTCTGACTCGTTTTCCCGATCTTATCGATCTCGTCGATATATAAGACACCCCTCTGGGCAGCTTCCACATCAAAGTCGGCTGCGCTGAGCAGCTTCAGCAAGAGATTTTCTACATCTTCACCGACATAACCAGCTTCTGTCAGAGTAGTCGCATCACCGATGGCAAATGGAACATCAAGAATCTTTGCAAGTGTCTTCGCAAGAAGAGTCTTGCCACAACCTGTTGGACCCATCAGCAGAATATTCGATTTTTCAACATCAACGTCGCCCCCTTCTGCTCCAATCATCAGCCGCTTGTAATGGCTGTGCACTGCTACAGAAAGAACTCGCTTCGCATGATGTTGCCCGATAACATACTGGTCGAGATGCCCGACGATCTCTCGTGGTGACGGAATAGACGTAAAGAGTTGCTTGCTCGTTCCTCTTCTACGCTTTTCTTGATCGAGAATTGATTGACACAATTCAATGCATTCGCCACAGATGTAAACATCACCAGGTCCTTCAACCAGTGGCCCAACATCCCGGTAGCTTTTTCTACAAAACGAACAGAAGGCATTTTTCTTCGTTGTGCCACCGGCCCCCCGGCGTCCAATTCCATTCCCGTCTTTTCCGGTCGGCATCTATTTACTTCCTCCTGTCCTCTCCTGTCACCCATGTTGTTATCGGTGACGTTTCGGGTGAATTCCCGGCTACTTTTGAAAAAGAATCACCGAGTGTTCTTATTCTTCGGTATTCATCTTCTTCCAGCACACCTCTATCCCGCAGTTTTTTATATTCCGTGAGTGTTTGCTCCCACGTTTCGTCGCAATCGCCACGACCCGCACCAGTTCCACGGAGTTTTTCACGGATCGAAACGATAACAACGATCCCACAGGCGACAACAGCCAAAAGGATCAACGAATTGATCAGCAACGGGACCAAAGTTACCTACCTCCCCTTTGAAAAGCTGTCTTCGAGTCGGAAATCGTAGTCTTTCGCCTCAATTTTACAGAAAAAATGAGTCTG
>CAJQGO010000150.1 GCA_905477565.1 uncultured Planctomycetota bacterium | reverse complement strand
TTAGGTGTTTCTGACAACACACTTTTTATTTTTACGACTGATAATGGCACAGCCACAGGGAATGAAGTTTTCAATGCCGGTATGCGTGGAAAAAAAGGCAGTGAATATGATGGTGGGCATCGCGTTCCATTTATCGCACATTGGCCAGCAGTCGGTTGGAATACGAAGCACCAGTGTGACATTCTTTGTCATGCCGTTGATGTCGTGCCAACAGTTGTTGGTCTTGCGGGAGGAAAGAAGCCTCAGTCTCTGCAGTGGGATGGCGTTTCGATCGAAACACTTCTTGACCCAAAAAAAGAGCCGGCTGTTGGAGATCGCATGCTCGTAACAGATTCTCAGAGGATTCGCGATCCGATCAAATGGAGAAAGACGGCAGTCATGTCACAGCAGTGGAGGCTTATCAACGGAGAACAGCTTTTTGAGATCAAGAAAGATCCCGGTCAGAAGAACGATATAGCCGCTGATCACCCGCAGCAGGTGAAAAAGATGAAGGCTTTCTATGATAGTTGGTGGGCCGAGTTGGAGCCTACTTTTCTGCAAACGACTGAGATCTATTTGGGTGCACAGGAAGCCCCACGAGTCACGCTGACATGTCATGATTGGATTGGTGGTACTCCTCCCTGGAATCAGCACATGGTCCGTGCAGCGATGGGATACAGCAAAAACAATGCAGGACGGAAAAAACAAACAGGAGAAGATGTGAGTCAGGCTGCCTCTGGAAGCTTCTGGGCGGTGAAAGTTATGAAGCCTGGTACATACACTTTTGAATTGAGGCGCTGGCCGACGGAAGCCAACAAGCCTCTGGTGAGTAGCCTTCCAGCTGGTGCTGCCGTACCGGGAGCAAGTAAAGCGTTTCGTGAAACACCTGGTGAGGCAATACCTGTTGTATCAGCGGGTTTGCGAATCAATGGTGACGTCAAGTCAACAGTAGTAGTTGCCAAGAATAGCCCAAGCGTTCAGATGTCTGTATCGCTTCAGCTTGGCTCATATGAACTTGCACCATTTTTCCAGACCGAAGGCGGGAAACAGGTTGGTGCCTACTACTGCATCGTGACAGGACCAAAGCAGCCTTAGTAAAATTCGGTCTCTAGGAAAGTACACTGCCGGATGGCAGGCCTGCTGGTGCTTGTGTTGTTTCCCTGATGGCCGACTCCGCCGCATGGAGAAGATCTGCAAGCTCTGAAGAGCTAATGGACAATGGAGGCATAATGACAACCGTATCTCCAAGTTGTCTCAGGAGAGCGCCGTGCTGCCGTGCTGCCATGCAGGCGACTGTCCCCATTTTATCTTCCCAGGGGTAAGGACGGCGCGAGTCCTTATCAGCTACAAGATCAATGCCGGCCACGAGACCACATTGACGGGTGTCTCCAACATGAGGCAGTTTGGCGATTCGTGCGACATGACCTTGAAGCTGCTGTATCCGCTCCGGGAGTTGTTCCAGGATGTGTTCTTCTTCAAAAAGGGCGAGGGATTCCAATGCAACTGCCGCCGCAAGTGGATTCCCTCCAAAAGTATGTCCGTGATAAAAAGCACGGCCGTCTTTGTGGCTCCCTAGAAACTGTTTCCATATTGCTGCAGTTGTGATTGTTGCAGCCATGGGGAGGTATCCAGCAGTGAGTCCCTTCCCGAGACAAAGAATGTCAGGTGAGACATTTTCTTGCTCACAGGCAAACATGGTGCCCGTCCGGCCAAATCCGACTGCAATCTCATCAAGAATCAACAGGATGTTAAATCGTTGTGTCAGTTCACGAACTGCACGGAGGAATCCTGGAGGATGGACAAGAATTCCACCTGCTGCCTGAACAAGTGGCTCCATGATCAGTGCGGCAATTTCATTACCTTGATTTTTGAAAAGGTTTTCAAGTTCATGGAGTGTCGCTGCTGCCGTCGTGCGTCGGCTGCTGTCATCTGTTCGGGGGCCACCATCGCCTGTCGAAGACATGGAGGCGGTCATGCCCGGGCCCGGTACTCGAATTGATTCAAACGTCAGTGGTGAGAAAATTGATGTAAATCGATCAACACCCCCAACGCCGATTGCGCCAAGAGTATCTCCGTGGTACGCCTCTCCGAGTGAAACGAACTTTGTTCGGTGTGACGTCGACTGCGGAGGATGGGTTTCCCCTTCTGTCTCGGACTGATGCCAATATTGAAAAGCAATCTTTAATGCAGCCTCGGTAGCTGAAGAACCGTCGCTGGAGAAGAATACTTTTTCAAGGCCGCGTGGTGTGATATCAGCGAGTCGCTGCGCGAGATGCACCGTTGTGGGGTTCGAGAGTCCGAGGTTGGTTGTATGTGCAACCTTCGCGAGTTGGTTTGTAATTGCACCATCGAGTCGTGGGTGCCGATGACCATGGACGTTACACCACATGCTGGCAGATCCGTCGATATAACGATTGCCATCTGTGTCGAATAAGTACACGCCTTCTCCTCGCTCGATAAGAAGTGGCTCGTACTCTGCCATTTGGGTGAATGCGTGCCAGACAAAATCTTTGTCCCACGCGTGCAGGTCGTTCAAGTCTGGGTTGTAGGTAGGCATGTTTTATTAAAGCAGTGGTATCAATTTCAAAAACTGATTGTACAAATCTTAAGATTCCTGGTGCCAAAGAGGGGCGAAGTGCGGCGGCTGTAGAAGCGTTGGTAGTTGATGCCAGACTTTTTTGACGGTTTCAGAGTATTGTATGCCCAAGAATGCAGATATTCACATGATTGTTTGATGAGACTGTGTTCTTCTAGGTTCATTGCCTATCTTTATAGGATGCAGGAGTTTCAGTATTCAACGATTTTCTGCAGCCAAACCACGCATAAGAACACCGCGGTGGTCGACATTGTTTTTATATCCGATCTCCCAACATCGTTTGTCTTTGAACTGGAATGTCTGTGACGAATTATTATTTGCCCGACTTGTGGATATTGCCCTTATTGCGTGGTGTGGTTTCAGTTCCACGGTGGATTATGTTGTTGGCTCTAGCATCGTGCGTGTCAGGATGTGGTCCAGATACAGCAGTGCGGAGTACAGATATCCGTCGGTACGTTGCCCCCAAGGAAAAAACACTGTCAGCAGAAAAGATAGCTCAGGCAGAAAAGATAGCTCAGGCCAGTCGGCAAACGACTGCACGAGGACGTTCCAAGCAGATCGACTACACACTTCCGAAGAATTGGACAGAAGTGTCAGGGCCTTCGGGCATGCGTCTTGCGACTCTTGCTATTGGTGATGGTGAGAACGGTCAGGAGATTTCGATCATTCCTGCTGCTGGGACCATTCGTAGTAATGTTGAACGATGGCAAAAACAGCTTGATGAAGAAGCCTCTGATGAAGAAATTGCAGAACTCGTTGATACGGCAATGGCGAAGGCAGGAAGTGTCGATGTTCAGGGACAGAAAGCGACGGTGGTTTTGCTCACCCAATCAGTAGATGACGATGAAAAAGACGCCGAGTCGATTCTTGGCGGCATGCTTCCGATGGATGAAAGCAACACCCTATTCGTCAAGTTTCGTGGTCCTGCTGAGATTGCCCGAAAAGAACAGAAAAAGTTCATTGCGTTCATGGCGTCTTTACGACTGCTTCAAAAT
Source organism: uncultured Planctomycetota bacterium (assembly GCA_905477565.1). Taxonomy (GTDB): domain Bacteria; phylum Planctomycetota; class Planctomycetia; order Pirellulales; family UBA1268; genus UBA1268. Next base: position 5,988 of record CAJQGO010000150.1, on the reverse strand, counting down.
GGTGCGGAACAAGCAGACTAGGTTTGTGGAATACAAGGGTTTTGATTATGGCAACAGGTAGTATGCCCATTTCATCGGTGGCCTCATCTCAGATCACAGCGAGTTCTATTCAGAAGACCGCGTGGGAAGGCTTGCGAGTACTTGGTTCGTTGAAGATTACGGTTGTCATGTTCCTTGCTGCGAACTTTCTACTGTTCGTGGGAACACTTGCCCAAGATGAGAAAAGTCTTCCTGAAGTCAAGGCAGAATACTTTAATTGCTGGCTGGCACAGGTTCCGTTTTCAGACTTTTTTCCGGTGACTGTTTTTGGTGAGTCGTCACTAACCGGATGGTTTCCCTTTCCCGGTGGCGCAACGATTGGGTTTATTCTCCTGATCAATCTGATCGCAGCAAAAGCAACTCGCTTTCACATTGCATCAAAGGGATCAAGGTTGCTTTGGGGTACGGTTGTGTCTGTTGTCGGCGGGCTCTTGGCTCTTCTCGTCATCCTCACGGGGCATCAGACAGATGGTCTGCAGGGAAAGCCACCACTGGCGTATGACACAGTCTGGCAACTCATGCAGGTTGGCTCTGCTGTAGCGGCGGTGGGTCTTGCTGCCGTGGCCCTTACTGGCAAGCGACGGCGGCTTGTTCGCATCTCACTTGCTATTGCTGCGCTGAGTGCCGGTGGTGCAGCTGTTGGAATGTTGTTTGGTGGGGAATCATGGCGGATGAATGAGCCAGGGTTACGGATCATGTGGCAATTGATGCAGTCGAGTGTGGCCTCGCTCGTTTTGCTCGCCGGGCTGATCATGGTTTTCGGTGCGCGTGGTGGGAATGTGCTGATCCATATAGCTGTTGGAATGCTCATGTTCGGCCAATTCGCATTTGGTGATCGACAGATTGAAGAACGTCTGAATCTGATCGAGGGGCAAGCATCAAATATGGTTTGCCGCACAACAGAAATGGAATTGGCTTGTATCAAAGCTGCACAGAAGAATGAAACGACTGAAAAAGTCACGGCTATTTCCGGTCGTCTGTTGAAGGCTCGTGCAGGTAGCGAAGCCATTGATCTCTCGGAATTGCCTTTTCAGATTCGGGTGCTGAAGTATTTTCCAAATGCAGCTGTCACCCGGGTTGGGCCATTCGCGGAAAACGTAGCAACCGCTGGCCTTGGGAAAAGTTATCTTGCTATTCAGAGACCGCCGGAAGGCGGCGCGTCGTCGAAGAGTAATGTGGCGGCAGCGTACGTGCAGCTCACCGATACAAAGGATGGAGCAGATCTTGGCGTCTTCTTGGTGACTCAATTTTTGAATGACCGCAGTCAGTTGTTCATGGAGGCAGAGGGCGATGTGTGCGATACGGTCGACACTGCCTCGGGGCCATGGCGAATCCAGTTACGATTTCGCAGGGAATATAAGCCGTACGAAGTGCGGCTCGACGATGTCAGGCGGATTAATTACTCAGCGAGTGAAACGCCTCGTGACTATTCCTCTTTTGTAACCTTTACGGATGAATCGACTGGTGCAGAGCAGCCGGGCAGAATCTGGATGAACAATCCTGTTCGATACCGAGGAGAGACATTTTTTCAGAGTAATTATTCAAAGGTTCAACTGGCTGACGGCAGTGTTAGTGAGATGACAGGCCTGCAGGTTGTTGAAAATGCAGGCTGGCTTATTCCGTACGTTGCATGTGTTCTTGCTTTCTGGGGAATGCTTGCTCACTTTGGTGGCACCTTTGTGCGATTTGCAGACCGGCACGAGCGCGAAGGAGAGAACGAATCATTGAACAACGAAAGTGCCGCCTCTATTGGCCGGGATGGCAAGAATGAGAAAAAACGCCGTGCTGATAAAAAACCTGGACCAAAAACCCTCAGCAAAAAAGTGTGGTTGGCTCCGGCACTTGCCCTCTCTCTCGTTGGCCTTATCGCTGTGCCAGCAGCCCGAGTGAAGAAGTCATCACCTGATGAGTCAGATTGGCGTAGCGCTGGTGAAATTCCAGTGATGCATGAAGGCCGGGTAAAGCCGCTCGATACGGTAGCTCGTAACACACTTCAGCTTCTGAGTAATCGTACGTCTGTGAAAATGCCCGAGAGTGATAAGGGCCCAAGCGGAACAATATCTGCCTCCCAGTGGCTTCTCGCGGCGATGGCGGACTCGGACTGGGTAGGTGATGCACCCGTATTTCGAATCGATGCACGGGAAGTGCTTGATTTGTTTGACCTGACTCGTCGGTCTGGTCATCGGTATACGTTGAATGAACTACAAGGTGGAAGAGAGGCTCTTCAGAAGCAGATCGCGAAGGCGCGGGAGGTCATGCCAGAGGAACGAACCTTTTTCCAGAAGAAGTGTGCTGAAATAAATCGAAAAATGATGGTCTATGAAGTCATTCGGTTCGCATACGACACGCCGGTTCCTCCACGTATTGATGGTGCGGACGAGGAAACTCGTCAGGAAGCAATTGAGCAATTACGGCTCACGATACAACGATCACGACTTCTTGATAATGAGCATCCGCCGGCGGTCATTCCGCCGCTGGAAGTATCCCCTCCAGATCAGGTGTCGGCAGGTCCTGCGAATGAGTGGCAGTCGCTCTATTCTGCCGTGACCAGAGCAATGGTGGCGCGAATGTTCGATGGTCGCGAAGGTCAGCCAACGTATAAGCCAAACCCCGCAATTTTCCCTTTTCTAGAGCTCCTTGCAGTCGTTGATAACCAGCCGAGTGAGTTCAATGCAAAACTGACTGAGTACAAGGCAACAATCGGTTCCTTTCCAGTAGTGAAAGAGACGGTTGAGAAGTCGGAATTTGAAGCCTGGTACAACGGCTTTAATCCAACATCCATTTCCCGTTGGCTTTACCTGCTTGCGATTGTGTTGTCGTTTATCAGTTTTCTTGCCTGGCGAAGCCCTCTTAATCAATTTGTAACCTGGCTTCTTCTTGGCACTCTGGTTTTGCACACATTTGCCATCGGTGCTCGGATATGGCTTACAGGCCGACCGCCAGTTGTGAATCTCTATTCATCAGCAATTTTTATTGGCTGGGGATGTGTCGTTGCAGGCCTTGCCCTTGAAGTGCTTTTTCGGATGGGAATTGGAAATCTTGCAGCCGCCTTGTCTGGTGCACTGACTCTGATGGTTGCATATGGGCTTGATACGGGTGACACGATGCATGTGCTCCAGGCTGTTCTTGATACGCAATTCTGGCTTTCCACCCATGTTGTCACGGTCACGCTTGGATACGGCGCGACGTTGTTAGCCGGACTTCTCGGCACCTGCGCGCTTGTGCATCGGATGTGGGTCGGTCGAATAAAATCTGCACAGCAAGATGCCAAGACAGCCGCACGGGTGCAGGATCGGCTGTACCGCATGACGTATGGCGTCGTGTGTTTTGCACTCTTCTTTTCTTTTATTGGCACAGTTCTTGGTGGTCTGTGGGCGGATGATAGTTGGGGTCGTTTTTGGGGATGGGATCCAAAAGAAAATGGTGCCCTCATGATTGTCTTGTGGAATGCGGCTGTCTTGCACGCCCGTTGGGATCGTTGGATCGGTCAGCGTGGATTTGCCTTGTTTGCAATTGGCGGCAATATCATCACTGCGTGGAGCTGGTTTGGAACGAATCAACTCGGTATAGGCTTACACAGCTATGGGTTCACCAGTGGTGTCTTGATGCTGCTTGGAGGCTATGTGCTCAGTCAACTCGTGCTGATTACGCTCGGGCTGATATTGACGCGAAAAGAACTGGCAAAGGCGTAAAAACCAATAGCAACTATTCGGATAGCTTCTTCCTTCGAGTTGAAGCCCAGTACCCTCCCCCGAGAACAACGGCAAGCACTCCGGTTGCTAAGAGAGCCTGTCCCCATGCTGAGGTAAGCAAAATCTTATTGACGAGTTTTCCGTGGTCTTCGGCTGAAACAGGAATGCTACCGGTGTATTTACCAACATGATGCATCAGGCTCACGGCGAGATCTTGTTCCGGAATCTCTTTATGGCAGGCAACACATGTGCCATCTCGTGAAATACGAGTAATTTCATCTTTATTTAATGACCGTGACAGTTTCCAGTGGTGGCCAACGGTCGCCAATTGATTACCGTCCTTATCAACGATCTGTGACCAGTCGTGATCAAGATTCTCAATGGCACCCATCTGGGTTCTGGCTGACTCCGGGAGAATAGTTCCGTCTGTTGTTTCGAGGTCAACAACGTGTTTTTCATCCCAATTGCGCGGTCCATTAATACCGAGGCCGAGAGCTTTGTCCGATGCATGGCATGACTCACACGTCCTTGCATTTTTGGTCATGGTGTGAGGTTGAACCGGACTCATGTCGATAGCGAGTTGGCCTTCGTCGCCACTCCCTTCCATCCCACCAGGCGTTTTGAAGATGTGGTTTGTCAAAATAGGTTTGCCATCGGCGCCGATGATCGTGACTGAGGGCTGACAACCAGGTGCAAGTGGTGTCACCCTGCCCTCCCCATTGACGCCCATCATGGGCTCTTCCCATCGGAGATAGCTTCTTAGTTCGCTGATCTTGCCGGGAATCATTAAGTCATAGTCACTTTCACCTGAATCAGCGCGGTGTTCATCGGTCGCATGCTTTCGGCCAGCGGCAATCCAGTCGAAACCCTGACGAGAAGAATCAATTTCTGGACATAGATCTTTTTGGCTGAAATCTACTTTGACATGGCACCCAAAACATTGAGGCGCCCAACTGGCGTGGCAGGTGTAACATTCCATTCGATTGAGGTGTTTGGAGACGCCTTGCATCGAAACGAGCCCGCGCTGGCTGATTGCTTTTTCCTCGACAAGTTTCTTGAGAGGCTTGAGTCGAATGTCTTTGCCTTCGGCGGTATGAACAACCACTTCGTCTCCAACACGGACGACATTTTCATATGGGTTGCCTCTGGCCGTAAGTAGAAAGCCATCCTGGCTGTCGTATTTTGCACCTGCCCAGGTATGAGGCAACTGATGAGGTGTTGTGCCACGTGGAGATCCAGAAGCGACATCAACGGCAAATTCATCCATGAACCCTAGAGGTAATTCCCATGGGAATTGATCTGGCGTGCCATGACAGTCGGAACATTCAATTTGAACTGCAGCGAGATTCGTTGCTGCGAGGAACCCGTCACCGTGGACATCAATGGAAGTATGGCAGTCTTGGCACTTCATACCTTTCTGGTAGTGAATATCTTGCTCCATAGCGATGTAATGTTTTGTATGCAGTCCGGGCTGGTCTTTGGCATTTTCATCCAGTGGAGAGGCGTACGGTGTTTCCATAAGGCCCTGAAATGAAACCCCGATCCGTTTGCCACGGTTGTGGCATGTTGTGCACGTCTCAACAGCAAGGCCGTGATAGGTCACCTCATGAATGGTGACGTCGGCATCGCGGGTTCCCTGAATCTGATGCGTCAGTGGATGCCCCGTCTCGGTCTTCGAGATGCTGATGTCAGCACCCTCATACAGTCCTTCATTCCCATAGGGGACATGACAACTTGAACATCCCATTCCACGGAAGTCGCCACGGGAGGATCGCCCTTTCACACCGTGGTGACAGCGATTGCACTCTTGCCGGATATAGGTGAATGCTGCGAGCGATGGGTCATCGTTCAGTTTGTCGAGTTCATCAAAGCCAAGTGCATCCGGAAGTGGTTCGTGTTCGTTCACAAAGACGTTGGGTTCAAGTTCGGCGAGTGCATCCATGTATTCCTTGTATGCCTCTGTACCCAAACGAGCAGAACGATCAGAAGGATTTTTAACTGCGTAGTTGGCGTATTTATGTTCATACCCAGTAAGTGCGCCAAAAGACCAGCATGTTCCCTGGATTTTGCCAGCCTCTGTCATCATGAGGCTTTGCCATTGAACTTTGACTTGATCTTCATGGCAGGTCCCGCAGGTATTTTCATTAACCCACGGGCTGCCAGGGTCTGGATAGAAATTGTCGCCACCGTGGGCAATCGCTGCGTCTTGTGTTTCGTTTGGATCGCCGTTGTGACACACGACACAGCCAGCAGGGTC